>NZ_CAWNWX010000122.1:36168-85025 GCF_963878195.1 Aeromonas sp. HMWF016 | reverse complement strand
CGGGTGGGGTATTGCTGTCGCTGTCAGTGATGCTGAGCGGCAAGGGTGCGGTGCCGGAAGCGGGCTTCCTCAAGGACATGGCCACCATGGGTATCGCCGGCCTGACCCTGTTTACCGCAGTATTGGGCGGCTACATCGCCTACTCGCTGGCTGACAAACCGGGCCTGGCGCCGGGCATGATCGGCTCCTGGATTGCCGTTCAGCACTATCAGACCGGCTTCCTCGGCGCCATTCTGGTGGGCTTTATCGCAGGCTTCGTGGTCAATCAGCTCAAACGGATCAAGTTGCCGGACTCCATGAGTTCCCTTGGCTCCATCTTCATCTATCCGCTGATCGGTACCTTCCTGGTGTGCGGCATCGTGATGTGGGGGATCGGTGCCCCGATCGCCGCCATGATGGAGGGGATGAACCACTGGCTCTCCAGCATGGCGGGATCAGGTAAAGTGATGCTGGGTGCCATCCTGGGTGGCATGACCGCCTTCGATATGGGCGGCCCGGTCAACAAGGTTGCGACCCTGTTTGCCCAGACTCAGGTCAACACCCAGCCCTGGCTGATGGGCGGTGTTGGTATCGCCATCTGTGTACCACCCCTGGGCATGGCACTGGCAACCTTCATGTCTCCGAAGCGTTACAAAAAGGAAGAGCGTGAATCCGGCAAAGCGGCCGCCATCATGGGCATGATCGGTATCAGTGAAGGTGCCATCCCGTTCGCTGCCGCTGACCCCGTTCGCGTTATCCCGGCCATCGTGGCAGGCGGCATCGTCGGCAACATCACCGGCTTCATGATGCACAGCATCAACCACGCCCCCTGGGGTGGCTGGATTGTGCTGCCGGTGGTGGAAGGCAAGATGGGCTATATCCTCGGCACCATCCTCGGCGCCCTGACCACAGCCGTCATCGTCAACATTCTGAAAAAACCGGTGAGTGAAGAGGAAGAGGTCACCACCACAGATAGCGACTATCAGGTGATTGAAGCGGAAGGGGAAGCAGACGTATTGGCCATCACCGCCTGCCCCTCCGGCGTAGCCCACACCTTCCTCGCCGCCAAGAGTCTGCAGAAGGCCGCCGCCAAACAGGGGATCAAGATCAAGGTCGAGACCCAGGGCGCCAACGGCATCATCAACCGCATCACCGCCAAGGATGTCGCCAACGCCCGCTGCGTCATCTTCGCCCACGACGTGGCAATCAAGAACCGCGAGCGCTTCACCGATATCGAGGTCATCGACGTGAAGACCAAGGAGGCGATCCACAACCCGGAAGCGCTGCTGGCCCGCACGCTGGCAGACAAGGGAGAGCAGGCGGCCTGAGCCGACTGACCCTCGCAATCTTGTACCAAACCAAGGGGCCCGCTGTGGGCCCCTTGTTTTTAGCCTCAATCAACTCTCCATCATCTCATGGTGAAAGACGTTGACTTAAAACACATTAGCCATCCACGCGACAGATCTTGGCGAGACGTCACAAATCCGGAAAGTGTCATCAAGCTGCAATTGAAGCTCCTTCGAGATGTGTATCAAATGATGCGGCCTACTAAACTGGAGCATCACAAAAATGATAAAAATCAATAAATTGGTTCTGGCTGTCACCCTCTCCCTCGGCACTGCACCGCTCTTTGCTGCGGGCTTTGTCTGCGGGGAACACATCCGCTTTGGCACCCCCTCCGAAGCGGATCAGAAACTGTGCCGCGACGGCTATGCCGCAGGCTACAACTACGACCACAAGGTCTCCGAGTGGGTGTCCTACCGGATGACCGCCCAGAGCGCACAGGGCAAGATCAAGCGCAAAGATGCCTTTGCCGAAGACAAGGAGGTGCCGGTCGCCTATCGCGCAACGCTGTCGGACTACAAGGGATCTGGCTACGACCGTGGCCATCAGGCTCCTGCGGCCGACATGGCCGCCACCGATATCACCATGAAGCAGAGCTTCCTGCTGACCAACATGACACCCCAGCTGCCAGCCCTCAACCAGAAGGCGTGGCGCATTCTGGAGGAGAAGGCACGTCAATGGGCTATCAGCCGCAAGGATGTGCAGGTCATCACCGGCCCCATCTTTACCGGCTCTGAAGAGTCCATCGGTCAGGGTGTGACGATCCCGAGCGCCTACTACAAGATCGTGATGGATCCGGCCAAACTGCAGGCCATCGCCTTTATCATGCCGCAACAGGATATTCCCGTTAGCAAGATCGCCGACTACCGGGTGTCGGTGCGTGAAGTGGAAGAGCAGACTCACCTCAACTTCTTCAGCGATATGCCCGAAGAGCAGCAGGAGACGCTGGAAGCCCGTGTCTCCCCGATGTGGAACTAACTCGAATTTGGATAGATTGATAATTAATCTATCCAAATAACAGATAGGTTGGGGAGCCAATGCTCCCGATGGCAGGGGGAAAACCGCTCCCCCTGCCCTTCTGGAAGAGCAGCCGGGAACGCGGTTCATCCCCCACGACTCGCCCCGACTCACAGTTTGACGCCCCGATAACTGCTATATTGCCCGCCTGTTTTGGTACTAACCGGCTGAATTGACGCGACTTTGCTTGGCGCTGCCAACTGGCGGCGCGCTGTGGCAATCAGCCCGACCGAGGAATCCTTCGATGAAACAGACCCTTCTCGCCCTGACGCTGAGCGGCCTGCTGGCTCTCTCCCCCCTCGCCCTGCAGGCGGCCGACAGCTCGATGCAGATAGAGAGCGACCTCAATACCCTGGTGAGCAAGCGCCAGGTGGTGGACATGCTGCTGGCCGAAGCGCAGCAGATCTACAAATCGCCGGCCAAGATCTCCCACGCCGGCTTTACCGCCAAGATGCCGAGCAACATGGAGCTGGTCACCAACCGGCTGCTGGCCGCCTACAAACTCGAACCCTATCGCACCGACTTGCTTATCTCGGCGGCCAACGCCCAGATCTACAACGGCAATATCGACCGCGCCATCTCGCAGCTGGAGCAGGCGCAGGCGGTCGCCCCCGATGACCTCGACATCAACAGCTACCTCGCCATCTGGCAGCTGGTGAAGGGTAACAAGGAGGCGTCACGCACCGCCCTGGCCAAAGTTGCAGATCGCAACGGCGGGCGCGCCGCCGATCTGGACAAGATCATCGCAAGGGTACAGCGGGTCACCACCATGGCGCTGCAGACCGAGCTGACCGAGGATCAGCTCAAGGCAAGCAAAGAGGGCAAACGCGCCATCGTCACCCTGGGTTATGCCCTCAACCCCGACGGCACCATGGACCGGATCCTGCTGGGCAGACTGCAAGCCACTCTCAAGCTCGCCAAGGCGGATCCCGATTCGCTCATCATCCTCACCGGCGGGGTGCCGCAAAATCACCAGACCGAAGGCAAGCTGATGGCCGACTGGCTGGCCAATCACGGCATCGACCGCAGCCGCCTCATCGAGGAGAACTACGCCACCAGTACGGTGGAAAATGGTCTCTACAGCGCCTATGCCCTCGCCCGCCATCAGATCAACTACGCGGTGCTGGTGAGCTCCGCCAGCCATGTCCGCCGCGGTCAGGCGGTGCTTGAAACCGCCTGCGATCAGACCGGCCCGGCCGGGCTGCAGGTGGTGAGCGTCAGCTTCCCCGACAAGCCACTCGAGGATCTGGCAAGCGTGAGCCAGAGCGAGCTGCTCGGCATCTACCGCGACGTGCTGCGTACCTACGGTATGTGGAGCTACCGCTCGGCGCCACTGATTGAGCGTTGATCAGCCGGGTTCACGCTGAACCATCCGTGATAAACCATAAAGCCCGCCACCCCGGCGGGTTTTAGCATTGCCACAAAACGGTTTTCGTTTTGCCGCCACCGCTCATTGTTCCGTATCCCTATCGCTCACAACCCCGTCTTTTGTCTGATCAGGCGAGGTGACCATACCGCCATGTATCGGGTGGACAATCTCACCGCGAGGAACATATTCAGACGACATTTCTCACCTGACAGATATCGACTGCGATTATTGGGATATATAAATAAACGCATTGATTTACCGCTCTTTTTCTAAGAACCATTGCTCGCCACAACAATATTTTCGTTATTTCATTGTCAGGCCAATAAATGGGAAAACGGCTATTCCACACCCCAGATAACGGAATAGCATCATGATAGGAAAAGGATATTCTCTCTGGCTGACAGCCCTCGCCCTTCTCAGCCTGCAGGCCCACGCCGTCGAAGTGACTGTGGCCTACCAGACCTCGGCCGAGCCAGCCAAGGTGGCCCAGGCCGACAACACCTTTGCCCGCGACAGTGGCGCCAAGGTGAAGTGGCTCAAGTTTGACAGTGGTGCCAGCGTGGTGCGGGCACTCGCTTCCGGCGACGTGCAGATCGGCAATATCGGCTCCAGCCCGCTGGCGGTGGCCGCCAGCCAGCAGGTGCCTATCGAGGTGTTCCTGCTTGCCTCCAAACTCGGCAATTCGGAAGCGCTGGTCGTCAAGCCTGAGCTCGCCTCCCCCAAAGCGCTGGCTGGCAAACGCATCGCCGTGCCCTTTACCTCCACTACCCACTACAGCCTGCTGGCCGCCCTCAGACACTGGGGCGTGGATCCGGCCAGCCTGCAGATAGTCAATCTGCAGCCGCCCGCCATCATCGCTGCCTGGCAACGGGGTGACATAGATGGCGCCTATGTCTGGGCACCGGCCCTCAATGAACTGGCTCGGGAGGGCAAGGTGCTGACCGACTCGGCCCAGGTGGGTGAATGGGGCGCGCCCACCCTCGATGTGTGGGTGGTACGCAAGGAGTTTGCCAAGGCTCACCCCGAGGTAGTGCAGGCCTTCGTCAACAGTACTCTGGCGGCCCAGCGCGGCTATCTGGACAACCCGGCAGGCTGGCTGGCACAGCCGGACAACCTCGCCAAGCTGGCAGCACTGAGCGGCGTACCGGCCACTGACGTGCCCGGGCTGGTCAAAGGCAACACCTACCTGACTGCCCGGCAGCAGAGCGACGAGCTCGCCGCGCTGGTGAACCGGACCATAGTGGACACGGCCCGCTTCCTCAAGGAGCAAGGCAAGGTGCAGAGCGCCGGCAGCGATTACAGCCAGTACGTGACCGACCGTTTCGTCAAGGCCCAGGCCCGCTGAATGACCCCAAGTAACCCGGAGGCTGCCATGCTGCAACTCACCCACCTTTGTGCCGACTACGACGGCAAACGGGTGCTCGACAACATCAACCTCACGCTGGAAGCGGGGGAGCTGATGGTGGTACTCGGCCCCTCCGGCTGCGGCAAAACCACTCTGCTCAACCTTATCGCAGGCTTTCTCACTCACCATCAGGGCGAGATCAGCCTGCAAGGCAAACCGGTGACCGGCCCCGGTGCCGAGCGGGGGGTGGTGTTCCAGAACGAGGGACTACTGCCCTGGCGCAACGTGCTGGACAACGTGGCTTTCGGGCTACAGCTGGCCGGTCTGCCCCGCCCGGAGCGCGAAGCGAGGGCCCTGGCCATGTTGCGCAAGGTGGGGCTGGAAGAGGCCCATGCCAAACCCATCTGGCAGCTCTCCGGCGGTCAGCGTCAGCGGGTCGGTATCGCCCGGGCGCTGGCCACCCAGCCGCAACTGCTGCTGCTCGACGAGCCCTTCGGCGCCCTCGATGCCTTTACCCGCGAGCAGATGCAGACCCTGCTGCTGCGCCTGTGGCACGAGCAGCGCCGCCAGGTGCTGCTCATCACTCACGACATCGAGGAGGCCGTATTCATGGCTACCGAGCTGGTGCTGCTCTCCCCTGCCCCGGGCCGGATCACCGAGCGACTGACCCTGGATTTTGGCCGCCGCTTCGCCGCCGGTGAGTCGTGCCGCAGCATCAAGTCGGATCCAGCCTTCATCGAGCAGCGTGAATATGTGCTCGGCCGGGTTTTCGCCGAACGGGAGGAGTTTGCATGACAGCCGCCCTCTCATCCTCGGCACTCCCCGCCACTGTGCGCCTGCGCTGGCCCCTGTCACGCCGGCTTGGTGTGAGCCTGCTTAGCCTGACCACCCTGCTGGCTATCTGGTGGCTGGTGGCGCACCTTGGCTGGATAAGCCCTCTATTTTTGCCGCCCCCCGAGCAGGTACTGCACCAGTTCATCACCATTGCCGGGCCGCAGGGATTCATGGATGCCACCCTGTGGCAGCATCTCGCGGCCAGCTTGCAGCGCATCCTGATCGCCCTGATAGCTGCGGCCCTGTTCGGGGTAACGGTGGGGATTGCCATGGGGCTGAGCCCCACGGTGCGCGGCATGCTGGATCCGCTGATCGAGCTCTACCGACCGGTCCCCCCGCTCGCCTACCTGCCACTCATGGTGATCTGGTTTGGCATAGGCGAGACCTCCAAGGTGCTGCTCATCTATCTCGCCATCTTCGCGCCGGTGGCCATGGCAACCCTGACGGGAGTGCAGAGCGCCCAGCAGGTGCGACTGCGGGCCGCCCAGGCGCTGGGCGCCACCCGCTGGCAGGTGTTGTGGTACGTCATCCTGCCCGGCGCCCTGCCGGAAATCTTGACCGGGCTGCGCATCGGGCTCGGGGTCGGCTGGTCCACCTTGGTGGCAGCCGAGCTTATCGCCGCCACCCGTGGCGTGGGCTTTATGGTGCAATCCGCCGGCGAGTTTCTCGCCACCGACGTGGTGCTGGCGGGCATTCTGGTGATCGCCCTGATCGCCTTCATTCTGGAACTTGGTTTACGTGCGCTGCAGCGTCGCCTGACGCCGTGGCATGGAGAAGGACTATGAGCAATACCCTGCGAATCACCCCCCTCGGCCCCCACATCGGTGCCGAGATCAGCGGCATTCAACTGGCTGAACCTTTGAGCGATAGCCACTTTGGGCAGATCCATCAGGCCCTGTTGAGCCATCAGGTACTGTTCTTTCGGGACCAGCCCATCACCCCTCTGGCTCAACGGGCGCTGGCCAACCGCTTCGGCGATCTGCACACCCACCCCATCTATCCCCATGCGCCCGAGGCCGAAGAGATCATCGTGCTCGACACCCACAACGGGAATCCACCGGACAACGACAACTGGCATACCGATGTGACCTTTATCGAGACGCCCCCGGCGCTGGCCATTCTGGCCGCCAAGCAGTTGCCGCCGGTCGGCGGAGACACCCTGTGGGCCAGCGGCATCGCCGCCTTCGAGGGGCTCTCCCCAAGGCTGCAACAACTGCTGGCGGGACTGGAGGCCGAACACGACTTCAGCAAGTCGTTCCCGGCCCATCGCCACACCGGTAGCCCGGAGGAGTACGGACGTTGGCAAGAAGCAGTAACCCGCCATCCTCCCTTGCGCCACCCGGTGATCCGCATCCATCCCATCAGTGGCCGTCAGGCCCTGTTTGTCAACGAAGGGTTCACCACCCGCCTGCCCGACTTGCCGAGGCAAGAGAGCGAGGCGTTGCTCGCCTTCCTGTTCAAGCATGTCAGCAAGCCCGAGTATCAGGTGCGCTGGCGCTGGCAAGAAAACGACATCGCCATCTGGGACAACCGGGTCACTCAGCACTATGCCAACGCCGACTATCTGCCAGCCCGGCGCATCATGCATCGGGCGACCGTGCTCGGCGACAAACCGTTCTGGCGCGCCTCTTGACGCCCAACAACGAAAGAGGGAGGCATCTTGCCTCCCTCTTTCGTTTGTACGTTTCGCCGCACCTGTCAGCTGGCGATAAAGCCCTGCGAGGTGCCCGCTTTGGGATCATCGCCGAAGCGGTTCGGCCCCTGCTGGCCGTTGCAGACCATAAAGTAGATGAGCACCAAGGTACCGATAACGGGGATAAGGCCGATCAGCAACCACCAGCCGCTGCGGTCGGTGTCGTGCAGACGGCGTACCGCCACGGCGAGAGACGGGATCAACACCGCCAGCGAGTAGATGGAGCTCAGGATCTCCTTGTCGCTGCCAATCAACCGATCCACCATCCCCACCAGCAACATGAAGACGACGTTGCAGAGCACGAACATCCAGTATTCGGTGCGACGGGCCCGCCCGCTGAATACCGCATATTGCTTGAGTACCGAGATATACCAGTTCATTTCGCCTCCAGACTGTTTTCAAAAACAAGTAGTTGCAGATCCGAACCGAGCTTAGCGCGATCAGTGCCAGCCGTCGATGACCAGCAGCTCCAGATCCCGGCGGCTAATGCGCTTGCTGTCCACCTTGACATAGACAGAGCGCTCGGCAGCGGCCAGCAGCACGTCGCTCACCCCGTCGCAGGCGCGGATCTTTTGCTCCAGAGCCGTATTGGCCTCCACCCCTTCCGGCAGCACGATGCGCAGACTGCTCACATAAGGGGGCTCCTGCATGGTGAGGCTGACACCGAGCCAGACCAGCGCCAGCACGGCGCAGCCGCCAAACACCAGCGCTGCACCGCCCAGACTGTAGAACAGACCGCCGAGGCTGCCGCCGATGGCTACCCCGATAAACTGGCTGGTGGAGTAGATCCCCATCGCGGTGCCCTTGTAGCCGGGGGGGGACTCCTTGCTGATGAGGGATGGCAGCAGCGCCTCCATCACGTTGAAACCGATGAAGAAGATCTGCAACCCGGCGAGCAGGCCCCACAGCTGCAGCCCGCTTTGCCAGAGCACCAGCTCCGCGACAAGCATCACCAGCACGCAGATCTGGAACACAAGCTTCATCTTTCTACGCTTCTCGGCATAGATGATGAAGGGCACCACGCTGACGAAGGCGATCAGCATGGTGACCAGATAGGCCTGCCACTGGCTGTCGCGGGGCAAACCGGCGCGCTCCAGCAGCGGCGGCAGCGCCACGAAGCTCGACATCAGCAGGGTGTGCACGCAGAGGATGCCGAAGTTGAGCTTGAGCAGGCGCGGGTTGGTCAGCACGGTGCGCATCCCCCCCTTCACCATGCCGGACTCGCGATTGAGCAGGTGGTCGCTCGGGGTCGGCACCAGCCAGAGGGTGACGGCGATGCCCGCCAGCGCCAGCAGGGCGATCAGCCAGAACAGGCCGGAGAGCCCCAACGCATGGGTGATGAGGGGGCCGGTCACCATGGCGATGGCAAAGGTGATGCCAAAGCTTACCCCGATAAAAGCCATCGCCTTGGTGCGGTTCTGCTCGCGGGTGAGATCAGACAAGAGTGCCATCACGGCGGCGGAGATGGCGCCACTGCCCTGCAGAGCGCGGCCGAGGATGACCCCCCAGATGGAGTGGGTCAGCGCCGCGATCACGCTGCCGAGAGCAAACATCAGCAGGCCGCCGACGATGAGGGGCTTGCGGCCCACCTTGTCGGAGAGCAGGCCGAACGGGATCTGGAACAGCGCCTGGGTCATGCCGTAGATGCCGATGGCAAGGCCAATCAACGCCTCGGAGGCACCCGCAAGGGACATGCCGTAGGTGGTCAGCACCGGCAGCACCATAAACATGCCGAGCATGCGCAACGAGAAGACGGAGCCGAGCGCCCAGGTGGCACGGAGCTCGCCCCTCGTCATGGTGAAATCATTCATGATGGCCTCGATAGGTCAGGGAAAAGGAAGAGTAATGGGGTGGCCGACAGCTGCCATGCCACACCCGATATACGGGAAAAGTGCCCGACTGGGCGGCCCCATAATAACAGAGCCGGGAAAGTTCCCGGCTCTGGATTTCATGCTTTTTAGGGGTGCGAGTCACACTGTCAGGGCAGCATGCTCACCAGCACGGGAGCGGCCTCGGGCTGGAAATCCACCGACATCATCACGCTGAGACAAGTGATGGTGACGATGGAGAACATGAACAGCTTGCGGGCCCAGAGTGCATCATCCACCATCTGCTTGTAGCCAGACAGCGCCATCCCCAGCCACCAGACGCTCACCGCAGTGGCCACCACCAGATACTTGTAGCCAGCATAACCGCCGAGGAACAGCATCAGGGTCGGCACCATAAAGGCCAGGATGTAGAGGGTGATGTGGAGCTTGGCCACCGGGATCCCCTTCACCACCGGCAATACCGGGATGTTGGCCGCCTGATAATCCTTGAAGCGGAAGATGGCAATCGCATAGGAGTGCGGCATCTGCCACAGGCTGAAGATCGCCAGCAGGATAAGCGCGCCGGAGTCGAACTGACCGCTCACCGCACAGTAGCCGATAACCGGCGGCGCGGCGCCCGAGAGAC
Source organism: Aeromonas sp. HMWF016 (assembly GCF_963878195.1). Classification (NCBI taxonomy): domain Bacteria; kingdom Pseudomonadati; phylum Pseudomonadota; class Gammaproteobacteria; order Aeromonadales; family Aeromonadaceae; genus Aeromonas; species Aeromonas sp. HMWF016. The sequence goes on along the minus strand of NZ_CAWNWX010000122.1, from coordinate 74,990 downwards.
TGCCAACTAGAGTACCGTAAACCGAGCGACGCTTCATGTAGAGGCTGTAGACCCCCACATAGACAATGAAGCCCAGCACCGCCAGCAGAGCGGCCAACGGATTGGCCGCAAAGTAGAGCAGTGCAATGCCCGCAATGCCGAGCGCAGTGGCGTACCAGAGCGATACGCCGGGGGCGATCAGACCCTTCACCAGAGCACGGTTCTTGGTGCGCTCCATGATGCAGTCGATGTCCCGGTCGATGTAGTTGTTGAACACGCAACCGGAGGCAACCACCAGTGATACACCGGCCATGGTCAGAATGAACAGGGGCAGATCCATGCTCCCCTTGGAGGCCAGCAGGAATCCACCGATAACCGAGATGAGGTTACCGAAGATGATGCCCGGCTTGGTCACTTGCAGGTATTGCTTCATCATCATTGCCAGCCTGCTCAGTGGACCATCATGTTGATGTTGAGGTTGTACATGATCCACAGGGAGCCCACGATCACGATGGCAATGATGAGCACGGTAAAGACCAGTGCCACCAGATTCCAGCGCTCTTCGGACGAGGTGTTCATGTGCAGGAAGTAGACCAGATGGACGAAGATCTGCACCACCGCCATGCCGACCACGGTGGCCAGCACGGTCGCGTGGGAAGCGGAGCCATCCATCACCATCCAGAACGGGATCGCGGTCAGAATGACTGACAGCACGAAGCCGGTCAGATAGCTCTTGGCGCTGCCGTGGCTGGCGCCGTGATTGTCAACGGAATGACTCATTTACATTGCCCCCATCAGATAGACCACGGTAAAGACGCAGATCCACACCACGTCGAGGAAGTGCCAGAACAGGCTCAGGCACATCAGGCGGGAGCGGTTGCGCTCGGTCAGCCCCTTCTTGGCCACCAGCACCATCATCACGATGATCCAGATAAGGCCGCTGGTCACGTGGATACCATGGGTACCGACCAGGGTGAAGAAGGCGGAGAGGAAGGCGCTGCGATCCGGGCCATAGCCCTCGGCGATCAGGTGATGGAATTCGTAGATCTCCATCGCGATAAAGCCGGCACCCAGCACGAAGGTCACCAGCAACCAGCCGTTGACGGCGGATAGCTGGTTCTTGTTCATCGCCAGCATGGCAAAACCGAAGGTGATGCTGCTAAAGAGCAGCAGCATGGTTTCGCCAAACACGAACGGCAGCTCGAAGATATCCTTGCCGCTCGGGCCGCCGGCGGTGCCATTGACCAGGACTGCATAGGTTGCAAACAGGCATGCAAACAGGATGCAGTCACTCATCAGGTAGATCCAGAAACCGAATACCTTGTTGGCACCGGCATCGTGGTGCCCATGGTCATGGGCACCGTCGTGAGTGTGATGTAGAACGTCGGTCGCCATTGCTTCACGCCACCTTGTTGATATTTTCAAAATGCTGACGCTCGATCCGTTCGATCTCGTCAACCTGCACGTAGTAATCCACGTCGTCATTGAAGCTGTGGATGATCCAGCTGGCGATCATGCAGACGAAGCCGGCGATGGCCATCCACCAGATGTGCCAGACCATGGCAAAACCAAACACGGTGGCAAAGCCTGCGATGATGACCCCGGCCCCGGTGTTCTTGGGCATATGGATCGGGTCGTAGTGTTCGGGCTGCTGATAGGCAGAACCGTCCTGCTTGGCTTCCCAGAAGGCATCCAGCCCCTTGATCTTCGGCTCGATGGCGAAGTTGTAGAAGGGCGGCGGTGAAGAGGTTGCCCACTCCAGGGTGCGGCCACCCCAGGGGTCACCGGTCAGATCGCGGTTCTGCTCGCGGTCGCGGATGCTGACCACCAGCTGGATCACCTGACACAGCACACCCACGGCAATCAACGCGGCACCACAGGCAGCCACCACCAGCCAGCCATGGAACTGGGGATCCAGATGCTGGCTGACGCGACGGGTCATGCCCATGAAGCCCAGCACATAGAGCGGCATGAAGGCAACGAAGAAGCCGACAATCCAGAACCAGAAAGCGCGCTTGCCCCAGACATCGTTGAGCTTGAAGCCGAACGCTTTCGGGAACCAGTAGGTGATACCGGCAAAGCAGCCGAACACCACTCCGCCGATGATGACGTTGTGGAAGTGGGCGATCAGGAACAGGCTGTTGTGCAGCACGAAGTTGGCCGCCGGCACGGAGAGCAGAACCCCGGTCATGCCGCCGATGCTGAAGGTGATGATGAAGCCGACGGTCCACAACATGGGCGAGGTGAACTCGATACGACCGCGGTACATGGTAAACAGCCAGTTGAAGATCTTCACCCCGGTCGGGATGGAGATGATCATGGTGGTGATGCCGAAGAAGGCATTCACGTTGGCGCCGGAGCCCATGGTGAAGAAGTGGTGCAGCCAGACGATGAAGGAGAGCACGGTAATGGCGACGGTCGCCCACACCAGCGAGGTGTAACCGAACAACTTCTTCTTGCTGAAGGTGGCCACCACTTCGGAGAAGATCCCGAACACCGGCAGCACCAGTATGTACACCTCGGGGTGACCCCAGGCCCAGATCAGGTTGATGTACATCATCATGTTGCCACCCATGTCATTGGTAAAGAAATGGGTGCCGAGGTAACGGTCTGCGGTGAGCAGGGCCACCGTGACGGTCAGGATCGGGAAGGAGGCGATGATCAGGATGTTGGCGCACAGAGCTGTCCAGGTGAACACCGGCAGGCGCATCATGGTCATGCCCGGGGCGCGCATCTTGATGATGGTGGCAAAGAAGTTGACGCCGGTCAGCAGGGTGCCCAGACCCGAGATCTGCAGACTCCAGATCCAGTAGTCGACGCCTACCCCCGGGCTGTACTCCAGCCCCGACAGCGGCGGATAGGCCAGCCAGCCGGTCTGGGCAAACTCGCCAACCCCGAGGGAGATGTTGATCAGCACCACGGCGGCGGCGGTGAACCAGAAGCTCACGTTGTTGAGGAAGGGGAAGGCCACGTCACGGGCGCCGATCTGCAGCGGCACGACAATGTTCATCAGACCGATCACCAGCGGCATCGCCACGAAGAAGATCATGATGACGCCGTGCGCGGTGAAGATCTGGTCGTAGTGGTGCGGTGGCAGAATGCCGTCGCTGCCGGCCGAGGCCATCACCTGCTGAGTCCGCATCATGACCGCATCGGCGAAGCCGCGCAGCAGCATCACCATACCGAGGATGAGATACATGATCCCGAGGCGCTTGTGATCCACCGAGGTGAGCCACTCTTTCCACAGATATTGCCACTTGCCGAAATAGGTAATGAGACCGGCGATGGCCAGCCCCCCCAGAATGATTCCGGCCACCGTCACCATGATGATGGGTTCATGGTACGGAATGGCGTCGAGCGTTAATTTTCCAAACATCGTTATTCCTCGGATCCCGCTTTCACAGAGTTGTCATCCATTGCCATGTTCATATGGCCGGCATGATCCATGTGTTCGTCTTGCGCCATGTCGCCATGGTTCATCTGTGAGTGATCCATCCCCTGATGGGTCATGGTCTCCCCCTGCGCCATGGGCATCTCGTGGGTCATCCCCTGATGCTGGCCGTGCTTCATGTCACCCATGAACTTGTTGATCAGGGTGACAAACAGTTTCGGGTCGGCACTGGAGAAGTACTCCACCGGATGGAACTCGCTCGGTTTGGCCAGCGCATTGAACTGATCCATGGTGATCAGCTGTTTTGGCGATGCCTTCACCTTGGCAACCCAGGCATCAAAACCGGCCTGATCCGGAGTAGCGATGGCATTGAACTTCATGCCCGAGAAACCGGCACCGCTGTAGCTGCTGGAGATGCCGTCATACTGGCCCGGCTCGTTGGCGATGAGGTGCAACTTGGTCTGCATGCCCGCCATCGCATATATCTGGCCGCCCAGACGCGGAATGAAAAAGGAGTTCATCACGGTATCGGAGGTGACCCGGAAATTGACCGGCGTATTGACCGGGAATGCCAATTCATTAACCGATGCAATACCCAGTTCTGGATAGACAAACAACCACTTCCAGTCGAGGGAAATAACATCGACCTGAATCGGTTTCACCGTGGAATCCAGCGGTTTGTAAGGATCCAGTTCGTGAGATGTTTTCCAGGTAATGGTGGCAAGAATAACGATAATAATGACGGGAACGGTCCAGACAACCGCTTCAATCTTGTTGGAGTGAGACCAGTCAGGTGTATATTTGGCGTCGGTATTCGAAGCTCTGTATTTACGAGAAAATACCACGGCCATAATAATTACAGGGATCACCACGATTAACATCAGGCCAAGGGCCGTCAGTATCAGTGATTTCTGTTCCAGACCAATCTGCCCTTTGGGGCTCATCAGAGCCATGTCACAGCCAGTCAGCATGCCGGCGGCCGCGAGCAACAGCAAGGCACCCAAACCCCTCTTTAATGCAAAAGGTTTCATGCAGCGTCCTTTATCTTCGCAAGGCTAAAGTTGTAAAAAAAACGCATCATTCTGAACAAAACCTGACTATGTGAACAACATGAAAAATTAATCTCGATGTTGTGCCCGAGTTGGCGTTTGCATGTAACAGTTGTTAACCGATGACCAATAACCCGCTGCATAAAATCGGTCGTTCATTAATTCATCGCACCCTGCTTTTATTTCAATCAGCTTGGCGTCAGAGCAAGAGAACCGCACGCAATTAACCTTGTACTATTCATGGTCAAATAACGGAATTTGAACTATCTGCATAAAATACATGCACTATTTCCGCACTATTTTTGTGCCCTCTGGAAATATGAAAAACGAAAAGGAACTCAATCAAAACCATAATTAATCAAAATAATTTCAAATTAATTCCATGGATTCGGCAAGGTTTTGTCTCATAAATATGCAAAGTGGAGACATCTACCCCTGTTTTGGCCATTACAAGCTTCATCATCCTGTTTAATAAGTTATTATCAAAGCCATGGACTCTACCGGGATATGACGGTAGGTTGCGTCCCCTTGCTGCTTGCCAGCTACCATTTCAGCTCTGTGCTTTTTTTCAACGCTTCAAACAACAGGGATTGCCATGAGCATCACACGCAGAGATTTTCTCAATGGCGTCGCCATCACCATCGCAGCAGGCATCGCCCCCATCAACCTGCTCAAGGCTGCCGAAGGCGGCAGCGCGCTGGCTGACAAGACGCTGGTCTACCCGCCCGCCCTCACCGGCCTGCGCGGCAACCACCCGGGCTCTTTCGAACCGGCCCACAGCATCGCCCGCGATGGCAAACAGTATGACTTTGCCAATGTCCCCCTTGAGGGAGAGGTCGATCTGGTGATCGTCGGCGCCGGCATCAGCGGTCTGGCCGCAGCCTGCTTCTATCAGCAACTGCTCGGCGCGGATAAAAAGATCCTGCTGCTCGACAACCACGATGACTTCGGCGGCCACGCCAAGCGCAACGAGTTCACCACTCCCGATGGCCTGCGTCTGGGTTACGGCGGCAGTGAATCCCTGCAATCACCGCGCTCGGTCTACAGCCCGGTGGCACTCGGTCTGCTCAAGGCGCTGGAGGTCAACATCGATGAACTGGCCGCCGGTTTCCAGCAGACTTTCTATCCTGATCTGGGGCTCAGTCGCGGCGTCTATTTCGACGAGAAGCACTTTGGCGTCAACAAGATAGTGAACGGTGATCCGGGCCATAACGTAGCGGATGACATCCCGCGCGATCGTCTTAACGGTCGTCCGCTGGCGGAGTTTATCGGTGACTTCCCGCTGGATGATGCCGACAAGGCCGCCCTGCTGGCCCTGCATGAAGAAAAGACCGACTACCTGAGCGGCATGAGCCGCGAGCAGCAGGATGAGTGGATCACCCGCAACAGCTACACCACCTTCCTGCGCGACAAGGTGGGCCTGAGCGAACGTGCCATCACCTACTTCCAGCAGCGAACCAACGACTTCCAGGCAGTCGGCATCGATGCCACTGCCTGCGCCGATGCGCGCCTCTGTGCCCTGCCCGGCTTTGGCGGCCTCAACCTGACTCCGCTCGATGCCGAGGAGCAGGCCGAGCTCGACGATCCCTATATCTTCCACTTCCCGGATGGCAATGCCGGCCTCACCCGCCTGATGGTGCGCAAACTCATCCCGCAGGTGGCGCCGGGTCACACCATGCAGGATGTGGTGCTGGCCAAGTTTGACTACAGCAAGCTCGACCTGCCGGAGCACAAGGTGCAGCTGCGCCTTGGCAGTACCGCCCTGCAGGCGAAAAACGTGCGCCTCGCCGATGGCAAGCTGGCAGTGGACGTCACCTACATCAAGGAGGGGAAACTGCACCGGGTGCGCGCCAAGCAGTCAATCATGGCTGGCTACAACATGATGATCCCCTACATGGTGCCCGAGATGCCGGAGCCCCAGAAGGAGGCGTTGCGCCAGAACGTCAAGGCGCCGCTGGTCTACACCAAGGTGGTGATCAAAAACTGGCAAGCCTTCGTCAAGCTGGGGGTGCACGAGGTCTACTCCCCGGCCGCCCCCTACAGCCGGGTCAAGCTCGACTATCCGGTCAGCATGGGTGGCTATGAGCATCCCAAGAACCCGGATCAGCCGATGTGCCTGCACATGGTCTATGTCCCAACCCTGCCGGGCAGCGGTCTGTCGGCCCGCGAACAGTCCCGCAAGGGGCGCGCGATGATCCTCGGCATGCCGTTCGAGCAGCATGAACAGATGATCCGCGAACAGCTGCAGGGGATGCTGGGCAGCGCCGGTTTCAACCATGAGCAGGATATCCTCGCCATCACGGTCAACCGCTGGTCTCACGGCTACTCCTATGTCACCAACACCCTGTTTGATGACGAGGAGCAATGCGAGAAGTGGATCGAGCTGGGGCGCAAGCCGGTCGGCAACATCACCATCGCCAACTCGGATTCGGGCTGGAGTCCCTACGCCCACGCCGCCATCGACGAGGCGTGGCGCGCCGTCAACGAGCTGGTCGCCATGACCAAGGGAGGTGCCCAATGAGCCGCGCCCTGTCACTGACTGCCAGCGCCCTGCTGCTGGCGCTGCCCGCCCTTGCCGCTCACGCGGCTCCCGCCATGTCGGTGGGTGAGTATGTAGCCAAACTGGGCGATTGCGCCGCCTGTCACACCAGCGAGGCAAGCAAACCGCTGGCTGGCGGCAAAGGGTTCCCTACCCCCATCGGCACCGTGTTTGCCACCAACATCACCCCCGACAAGACTCACGGCATTGGCAATTACAGCCTGCCGGAGTTCATCAAGGTGATGCGCGAAGGGGTGGCCCGCGATGGGCATCGCCTCTATCCGGCTATGCCCTACACCGCCTACGCCAAGATGAGCGACGAGGATCTCACCGCCCTCTACCACTACCTGATGCAGGATGTGCAGCCGCTGGCGGTGGCCAACAAAGAGAGCGATATACCCTGGCCGCTCAACATGCGCTGGCCGCTGATGGGGTGGAACTGGGTCTATCACGATGACAGCCGCTTCACCCCGGTCGCTGGCAAGAGCGAAGAGTGGAACCGCGGCGCCTATCTGGTGCAGGGTGCCGGTCACTGCGGCAGCTGCCACACCCCGCGTGGGCTTGGCATGCAGGAGAAAGCGCTGACCGAGGCGGATCCCGTCTACCTGAGCGGTGCCGCCCTCGACGGCTGGTATGCCCCCGACATTCGCGGCAACCGCTACGACAAGCAGGCGCTGATCGACCTGCTGAAAACCGGCCGCAGCCAACATCAGGCGGTCGCAGGCCCAATGGCAGAAGTGATCACTCACAGCAGCCAGTATTTCAGCGACGCCGATCTGGCCAGCATCGCCACCTACCTCACCGACCTGAAAGAGGAGCCGGCGGTAGCGAAAGGAGCCCGCGCCTATGCCAGTGCCGGCGGCAAGGCGGACTACGCCATGTACTGCTCCACCTGCCACGGGGTCGATGGCAAGGGCAATGACCACGTCATTCCCTCGCTGGTGAACAACCGCACCGTGCTGGCGGACGATCCGGCGAGCCTGCTCAACGTGCTGCTGCATGGTGCCGAGACGCCCATCACCCGCGGTCATCTCGGCTACCACATGCCGGGCTATGGCTGGACCATGGATGACGAGCGGATCGCCGAACTGGTCAATACATTGCGCGCCTCCTGGGGCAACGAGGGGCAGGCGATCAAGGCTTCTGCGGTCAAGGCCCAGCGCGAGCTGCATGGCAAGGAGTAAGGGCAAGCCGCTCTCTCTTGGCCAAGCGCCATAAAAAAACGGGCCTCCACTGGAGGCCCGTTTGCTATCTGATGCACTCGGACTGCTTTACCCTTTGCGTGGCTTGGCGCCCGGGGCGGCGACGTGACGGTAGTCGCCATAGGGGAAGATATTGCGAAAACGCTGGGCCACCGGCTCGGGGATGGAGCGGGAGAAGACCAGCTTGACCCCGTCGCCATCGCGATGTCCCACAATGCGTCCACGCACTGTTTCGTGGCGCAGGATCTGCTTGGCATGCTCAATAAAGGCGGGCGACACCTTGCCCTGCTTGACCACCACCTTGCCGGGTGCAAGGCGGATCTCGAACAGGGCGCCACGCCCCAGCTTCATCAACCACCAGATCAGGGCTATCGCCACTATCAAGGAAATCCAGGCCATCCCAATCCCTCCTAACGTCTTGATATCAGGCAGTATAAGCACCTGTGCGCCGCGATTGTTTGGCGGGGATCACAGCCGCAACGCAACGCGCGCCACCACGAATCACCGCCAGACCGTCGAGGACTTTTAACGGCGCTTGCCCCAGGCCACCAGCGTCTCACGATAGAGAGCCAGCAAGGCCTCATCACGCACTGCCACTCCGACCTGCTGTGGGCGAAAATCGGCCCAGCCATCGTGGGAGTGGCGCTTGCCATCAAACTTTTGCAGGGTGTGGCCGATGGCCGGGCCACTGTTGATCACCCGCACCGGCCCCTCGCGCAGGGTGAAGAGGGTCGGGTCAATGACATAGGCGATGGCGGACGGATCGTGAACATGGCAGCCGGAAAGCCCCAGCTTCTCGGAGTAAAAGCGCAGGTAGAATCGGCTGACATCCCACAGGAACTGGCCCGGCTCACCTGCTTCGTCGCGCAGCGCATCGAGATAGTCGCCGCTGAAAAAGCTCTGCTGGGTCACATCCAGCCCGATGATCACCACCGGCCAGTCGGCAGTAAAGACCCGGTCGGCAGCATCGGGATCGTCGTGGATATTGGCCTCGGCATAGGGGGTGACGTTGCCACGATGACCATTGATACCAAAAGCGCCCCCCATCACCACCACCTGTTTCACCAGTGAAACAATCTCGGGCGCCTGCTGCAGCGCCAACGCCAGATTGGTCAGGGGCCCGATGGTGACGAGGGTGATCTCCCCCGGCGCCGCTTTGACCGCCTCGACAATATACTGCCAGGCGGGACGGGGATCGGGCGCAATAGTCACCTCTCCCGCCTCCAGGTCACCAAAGCCGCTCGGGCCATGGACTATGGTGGTGGGGCCGACCGGCTCGCGCAGCAGCGGCGCCGCTGCGCCTTTGGCCACATCCGCTTTCATGCCGTACTTCTGCTTGAGCCAGAGGGCGTTGCGGGTGCCATTGGCGATGGTGGCGTTGCCAAAAACGGTGGTGATGGCGAGCAGCTCGATGGCGGGGTGCGCCTCGGCAAAGAGGATGGCCATGGCATCGTCGATGCCCGGATCGGTGTCGAGAATAATCTTGTGAGTCTGGATCTTGTCAGTCATATGACCTCCCTGCAGCGACAAAAGGGGGAGTCTACCGGGCTCGCCGCCCTTTATCCCGGCAGGGGATCACACCCTGAACCTTTGTTTGCACTTTCCGGCATCGCATCAACGATCCACACCCCCCACAACAAAAAATGGCGCGGCCACTTGGGGCCGCGCCATTACGATTCATTATCTTATTGTGCAGGAACCAGGTTCCCGGCATTGCCGCTCAGCGTTTACGGTGCCAACGCGGCGAGGTGGACTTCTCTCCCCAAGGGGTCACGCAGGGGAGCAGAGCCCCTTCAATCACCGCATCGCAGCTGGCCAGCGCCTCGGCAATCTTCTGATGCAGCACCCGCAACACCTTGCCTTCGTGCTCGGCCAGCGAGTGGCCGGCGGCAAAGAACTCCGGCTGATATTGCAGCGCCAGCTTCTGGGCAAATTCGTAAGTGTTGAAGCAATCCGGCATCCGCTCAACCACATCTTCAAGCCGGGTCAACAAGCTGTTCAATTCCCTGGTCATAATGCTCCCTCCGTGCATGTGAATAGCCAAAAACTACCTCTTATTAGATAAGCCACCAACGAGCAAACCACAAAAGTGTGGGGAGGAACACAGTTCTCTCTTGCGTCCAGCTGCCGGTGGCAGGGGCAGATGATGCCAGCTTTACACTTGCGCAACAAACGACTAGATTTAGACCGACCAATCAGTCGGTTGTTTTTCAGACGGAGAAGAACATGGGAGTCGCACCGCATCAGCACAGTCCGGAGGATATCCTCGCCATCAAGCTGGCCCTGCCCGAGCAGCTGGAGCGGCTCAAACGGGCGAGCCGGGAACACCCCATGCCGACACTGGCCGAGCGGCGAACCCAACTGACCAAACTCAAGCGGGCGCTGCTGGCTCACAAGGAGCAGCTCTGCACGGCGCTGGCGCAGGATTATGGCCAGCGCAGCCACTACGACAGCCAGATCGCCGACATCCTCCCCTGCATCATGCAGATCAACTACACCCAGAAGCGGCTTAAGCGCTGGATGCAGCCCCATCGCCGCCATGCCGGTCTGCTGCTCGCCCCCGCCAAAGTGGAGGTACACTTCCAGCCGCTCGGGGTGGTCGGCATCATAGTGCCGTGGAACTTTCCGGTGATGCTGAGCCTCGGCCCGCTCATCACCGCCATCGCGGCAGGTAATCGGGCGATGCTGAAACTCTCCGAGTTCACTCCCCACACCAACGCCGTGCTGCGAGCACTGCTCACCACCACCTTCAACGAGGACGAGATCGCCGTCATAGAGGGGGATGCCCAGATGGCGGCCGCATTCAGCTCGCTCCCCTTCGATCACCTGCTGTTCACCGGCTCCACCATGGTTGGCAAGCTGGTGATGGCCGCCGCCGCGCCCCAGCTCACCCCGCTCACCCTTGAGCTGGGTGGCAAGAGCCCTTGCCTCATCGCCCCCGACATGCCGGTTGAGACCGCCATCGAGCGGATGATCTTCGGCAAGAGCCTTAACGCTGGCCAGATCTGCGTTGCCCCCGACTATGTGCTGCTGCCCCGCAGCGAGGTGGAGAACTTTATCGCCGCCTATCGCAACCACTTTGCCAAGCTCTACCCTGCCGGGCTCGCCAGCCCCGACTACGGCGCCATCATCAACGATCGCCAGTATCAGCGGCTGGTCAGCTGGCTCGATGAGGCCAAACAGGCGGGAGCCCAACTCCACCCCTGCGCCACTCCGGCGCGGGATGATCAGCGCCGCCTCCTGGCCCCGCATCTGCTGACCGGGGTGCCGGGCCACTGTCAGGTGATACAGCAGGAGATCTTCGGCCCGCTGCTGCCGCTCATTCCCTACGACACGCTGGAGGAGGCGCTCGCCTATATCGCCGAACGTCCCCGCCCGCTGGCTCTCTACCTGATGAGCTTCGATCCCGAGCTGCAGGCGCGGGTGACCCGGGAGACCCACTCCGGCGGCATGGCCATCAACGAGAGTCTGTTCCAGGTGGCGGCTGATGATGTGCCGTTTGGCGGCATCGGCGCCTCCGGCATGGGCCACTACCACGGCCACGAGGGATTTCTCACCTTCTCCAAGGCGAAAACCGTGCTGACCCGCGGCAAGTTCACCACCGGCTCCCTGATCCATCCGCCCTACAACAGCTGGATCCTGAAGCTGATGATGGCTTTCTTCCTGCGTTGACGGAGCCCGCCATGACCGACAAGCGCCGCCAAATCCTGGATGCAGCCCTCGCCCTCTGCGCCGAAGATGGTCTGCAGGGGGCTGCCACCGCCCGCATTGCCAAGGCGGCCGGGGTCGCCAACGGCACCCTTTTCCACCACTTTCCGAGCAAGGAGGCACTGATCCTCCAGCTCTATCAGGATGTGAAGACCCGGATGGGCGCAGCCATCTGCGAAGCCGATCCCGAGCTGGCACTGCGCGAGCAGATCCACCACTACTGGCAGCAGGCGATGAGCTGGATGCTGGCCCACCCCAACGAGCTCAAATTCGTGCTGGGTTTCTTTCACTCCCCCCTGCTGGCGCGCCCGGCCCGCAGCCAAATCCTGAACGATACCCTGCGCTTTCTGCCCGCTCTGCTGGTAAAAGGGCAGGCCAGCGGCGAGCTGATGCAGGCCCCCGCGCCGCTGTTGCTGGAGGTGTGTCAGGGGCAGTTCCTCGCCTGCGCATCACTCTTTGTCGATCAACCCGAGCTTGGGCAGGATGCCCACTGGCAAGCCAGTGCCTTTGCCCTCTTCTGGTCAGCCATCTCAGGAGCCAACCCCTATGACAACTCCGACCGTTGAATCTCTGGCCACACTGGGCCGCCGCCTCTGGATCACCACTCTGCTCTGGGTCGTGGGCCGTACCCTCTGCCGCGCCGCCCGTATCGACGAGGCGGTGCGCCGCGAACTGGCCCCCTTGCCGGATGGCCTGGCCATTCGTCTTGAGGTGGGGGGGCTTGATTACGCCATGAACATGCATAAAGAAGGAGGGCGCTGGTATCCCGGCACGCCGGCAGCACCCCATGCCACCATCCATCCGCTGCGGGTGCGCTTCAAGCACCCCAATATCGCGTTTCGCGCCTTGAGCTTTCGGCTCGGGGTCAATCAGGCGTTCAGTGAAAACCGGCTGCTGGTAGAGGGGGACCTGACCACCGCCATGCATCTGGTGCGGGGGCTTGAGCAGTTGCAGTCCCTGATCCTGCCCGCCTTTATCGCGCGGCCGCTGCTGCGCCACTATCCGGCCCAGCGCAACAAGCTTGGCCGTGCCTGCAACATCTATCTGGGTCTGGTAACCGGCTGAGCGCAAGGAGCCTTGATATGAGCCGCTATTACGATTTTTTCTGTCCGGTCAAACTGCTGGCCGGTGAACAGGCGCTGGAGCAGCTGGCCAGCGAGCTGGCAAGCCTTGGTGCTCGCCGCCCGCTGCTGCTGACCGACAAGGGGGTCAATGCCACTGGTCTTGCCACCCTGCTGGCCAATGTACTGGCCGAGGGGGAGCTGCCGGTTGCCGCCATCTGGGACGAGATCCCGGCCGACTCCTCCACTGCGGTGGTGGAGCGGATCGCCAAACGCTACGCCGAGCTCGATTGCGACAGTCTGGTGGCACTGGGGGGCGGCTCGGTCATCGATACCGCCAAGGCGGCCAATATCCTGGCATCCATGGGTGGTGAACACCTGCTCGACTACTCGGGCGCCGGTTGCCTGACCCGCCCCCTCAAGCCGCTGGCGGTGGTGCCCACCACCGCTGGCACAGGTTCCGAGGTAACGCTGGTGGCGGTGATCAAGGATGAGGCGAGCGGGCGCAAGGTGCCCTTCACCTCCCCCTTCCTGCTGCCACAGCTGGCGGTGCTCGACCCTCGTCTGACTCAGGGACTGCCCCTCAACATCACCGCAGCCACCGCCATGGATGCCATGACCCATGCCATTGAGGCCTTTATCGGCACCGCCAAAAACCCGGTAAGCGATGCGCTGGCCCTGATGGCGGTAGAGAAGATCGCCAATGCCCTGCCTCTCATCCTCAAGGATCCGCAAAACAAGCAGCTGCGGCTGCAGCTGGCCGAAGGTTCCACACTGGCGGGCATGGCTTTCTCCAACTCCATGGTGGGGCTGGTGCATGCCCTCGGCCACAGTCTGGGTGCCCGTTGCCATCTGCCCCACGGCCTGTGCATGAACCTCTTCCTGCCTACCGTGCTCGACTACAACCGCCCCGAGGTGGATAACGAGTTGGCCCGCCTGCTGCTGCCGCTGGTGGGAGCCGAGCGCTTTGCCGCCACCCCGGCCCACCTGCGAGCCGAGGCGACCATCACCGCCATCCGTACCCTGCGCGATACCCTCTGGCAGGCGGTCAAGCTGCCGCGCACCATGAGCGAGGCGGGGGTGAGCGATCGCTCGCTGCTCGGGGAGATACGGGATCTGGCGGTCAACGACGGAGCCATGCTGTTCAATCGCAAGGATGCCGACCGTGAGCAGTTGCTCACTCTGCTGGAGCGGGCCTGGGCCTGAATCACGCAGACAAAAGATACCCGGCAGAGCGCCGGGTATCTTTTGAGCAGGATCCCGATATGACACAGAGAGGAGACATCAGGGGAGGATATTGACCCCATGCTGCCGTTATCTGTTCTATACCTTGGCTAACAGTTATTGTGCAGACAGCCATCTTCATGCCAGAGGTGCCCACCATGAGCGACATCATTCATCAGGCCAACCAGCAGCAATTCATCTGTATGGTGGAGGGGAAGGAGTCGAGATTGCGCTACCGGCGCCTCGATGCCAAGACCATCGATGCCTACAGCACCTTTGTACCGCCCGAATTGCGGGTGCAGGGGATTGCCGATCAGCTGGCCCGCGCCCTCTTCAACTGGACTCAGGCAGAGGGGCTCACTATAGTGCCCAGCTGCAGTTACATTGACGTCTGGTTACGCCGAAATGCCAATAGTTGAGCCATTAGATCCCAAGCAAGAACAAGCCTTCCAAGCCAAAACCGAAGCGCTGCTGCGGGCCGATCCACAGCGGATGGCCTGCCTGCAAGCCGCCGCCGAGCTCAATCTGACCGACTGGGCGCTGGGGGCCGGCTTTATCCGCAACCTCATCTGGGATCATCTCCACCACAAAACCGAGCCCACCCCGCTCAACGATATCGACCTTATCTACCTCGATAGCAGCGACCCGCAAGGGCTGGCCGAAGCGGAGCACGAAGCCTGGCTCGCCAAACGGCTGCCCGGCCAGCAGTGGGAGGTGCGCAATCAGGCCCGTATGCACACTCGCCAGCTGGTGGCGCCGTTTGCCAGCAGCCTTGAAGCGCTCAGCCACTGGGTCGAGGTGCCCACCTGCATCGGCGTGCGCCTGACCCAAGATGGCGAGTTCGAGTGGCTTGCCCCCTATGGCTTTGCCATCAACTGGTCGTTGCAAGTGAGTGCCAACCCCAGATGCCGCCAGGACAAACAGATCTTCACCCAGCGCATCAAGGAGAAACAGTGGCAGACCCTCTGGCCTGACCTTCAGGTAAACTGGCCATAACCTGATTGCAATCTTTCGATAACCTTGGGCACACTAGGGTAAAAGCTGGTTGTAACTCAATGGGTTAAATAATGCGCGACTTCTTCTCTCTCGAACGCTGGCTACCGGGCCTCGCCGCCCTGCTGCAATACCAGCGCGCCTGGTTGATGCCTGACCTTCGCGCTGGACTCTCGGTCGCTGCGGTGGCCCTGCCCGTGGCCATTGCCTATGCCGAGCTCGCCGGGGTCGGCGCCATCGTCGGCCTCTACTCCTGCATCCTGCCCATGCTGGTCTATGCCCTGTTCGGCACCTCCCGCCAGCTGATCGTCGGCCCTGATGCCGCCACCTGTGCGGTCATCGCCGCCGTGGTGACGCCACTGGCCGCTGGCGACCCGACCCGCCACTGGCAGTTGGTGATGACCATGACCGCCATGACCGGCTTCTGGTGCCTGATTGCCAGCCGCTTCAAGCTGGGGGTGCTGGCGGACTTTCTCTCCCGCCCGATCCTGATGGGGCTGCTCAACGGTGTGGCCATCACCATCATGGTGGGCCAGCTCTCCAAGATCTTCGGCTTCACCTTCAGCGAGCGCTATCTCATCGAGCGGATCGCCAACGGCACCACCTACATCACCCAGACCCATCTGCCGACCCTGGCCATGAGTCTGGTGGCACTGGCCACCCTGCTGCTGGCCAAGCGCTTCCGGCCAGCCTGGCCCTCCTCCATGGTGGCCATGGTGATCACCGCTGCACTGGTGTGGGCACTCAACCTCGGGCAGTACCATATCGCGACCCTCGGTAAGGTAGGCTCCGGCCTGCCCGCCTTCCAGATGCCGGAGTTTCCCCCGGGACTGATGCGGGAGCTGGTACTGCCGGCCCTCAACCTCGCCATGGTGAGCTTCGTCTCCATGATGCTGACCGCCCGCAGCTTTGCCGCCAAAAACGGCTACGAAATCGATGCGGACAAGGAGTTTCGGGCGCTCGGCATGGCCAACCTCGCCTCTGCCATCTCCCAGGGCTTTGCCATCAGCGGTGCGGATTCGCGCACCGCGGTCAACGATGCCAACGGCGGCAAGAGCCAGCTGGTCTCCATCATCGCCGCCGGGGTAATCGCCCTCATCACCTTCTACCTCACTGCGCCACTGCAATACATCCCGACCGCAGCCCTCGGGGTGGTGCTGGTGATGGCATCCCTGTCGCTCACCGACTTTCGCGGCCTCTGGGCGCTGCGCCACTCCGACCGCGCCGCCTTCTGGCTGGCGCTGGTCACCTTTATCAGCGTGCTCACCATGGGGGTGATCCCGGGGATCACCCTTGCCGTGTTGCTGGGGCTGTTCCAGTTCCTGCGCAATGTGATGCGTCCCACCGACCAGCTGCTCGGTATGGATGACGAAGGGGTGGTACGCACCCTGGGGGACAACGAGCAGGCCAAGGCGATCCCGGGTATTCTGGTCTATCGCTTCAACTCACCGCTCACCTACTTCAACGCCCCCTACTTCAAGCGGCGAGTCATGGCCCTGCTGGTGCAGGATCCTCACAATCCCAAGTGTCTGGTGATCGATGCCGTCGCCTGCTTTACCCATCAGGACATCAGCGTAATGAGCATGGTGGGGGAGCTGCACAAGGATCTGAAACGGCGCGGCATCCATATGGTGATGGCGGGACGCCACGGCCAGATGACCCACTGGCTCAAGCAGGCTGGCGTGCGGGTGGGCGACGAGGGGATCATCCTCTGCCCCGACATGTATCAGGCGCTGCGCATGACCCGCTGCTACCGCGAGCCGGTGTTCAGGGATGACGATGTGGTCGAAAGTACCACGGATGCCATCCTCTCCCGCTGGCCACAGGATGATGCCCTGCCCGACTCGGCGCGTCTTACCCTCCCCTGCGAGCAGGAGGCGGGTACCACGCCGGCCTAATCCGTCGGCTAGCTCCTCTGGCCGGAGAGTCTCCGGCCAAGGATTGCACCCGCTCCGCGCTTGGTGTTAAATGCCCGACCAGATGGCACCAGATCGTGCCGTCCCAGCTGTTGGACATGCCATGCAAACTCAATCCCACGCCGGCCCGGGCACGCTCTTTGCGCTGACCTGGCCGCTCTTTATCGATCTCGCCCTCCACTTTCTGACCGGCGCACTCAACACCTTCATGGTGGGACATGTCTCCTATCAGGGGGTCGCGGCGCTGGCGGTCGGCAATCAGGTATTCGATCTGGCCATCACCCTGTTCAGCTTCGTCAGTATCGGTACCAGCGTGGTGATCACCCAGTATCTGGGGGCAGGTGACAGGGAGCGCAGCCGGGTGGTGATCAACACCGCCATCGGCTTCAACCTGCTGATCGGTCTGGTGGCGGCCATCGGGGTCATGGCGGGCGCCAGCACCATGCTGGCGCTGATGAACCTGCCAGCCAACCTGATGAGTGATGGCACCCTCTACCTGCAGATCATCGGTCTCTGCCTGCTGCCTGAAGCGGCGGCGCTCTGTCTGGCGGCGACTCTGCGCGCCCACGGCCATACCCGTCAGGCGATGTATGTGACTCTCATCGTCAACCTCATCACCTTTGTCGGCAACCTGCTGCTGCTCTACGGCTGGTTTGGCCTGCCCCAGATGGGCGTGGCGGGGGTTGCCATCAGCACGGTAGCAGGGCGTCTGGTGGGCGTGGTGATGCTGGTCTGGCTGGTGGCACGCAAAACCGGCATCCACCTCAAGATCCGCGACATCGTTCACCCAAGCCGGGAGATGCTGGGCAAGGTGCTCCATATCGGCCTGCCTGCCGCCGGCGAGAACCTCTCCTGGATGCTGCAGTTCATGGTAGTGACCGCTTTTGTCGGCCTGCTGGGGGACAAGGCGCTGGCGACCCAGTCCTACTTCTTCCAGATCTGCCTGTTCATCCTGCTGTTTGGCCTCTCCATCGGCCTTGGCAACGAGATCATCATCGGCCATCTGGCGGGCGCCAGACAGTTTGACCGCGCCTATCAACAGCTGCTCAAGAGCCTCAAGCTCGGGCTTGCAGTCACCTGCGTCATCGCCGTGGCGGCCGCGCTTAATGGCCGCACCATCATCAGCCTCTTTACCGATGACCCCGACATCATCACCCAGGTGGCGCAGCTCTTTCTCATCAGCCTCATCCTCGAGCCAGGCCGCACCTTCAATCTGGTGGTGATCAACGCCCTGCGCGCAACGGGTGATGCCCGCTTCCCCCTCTACATGGCACTGCTCTCCATGTGGGGAATTGCCGTACCCCTTTCCTATTTCCTTGGTATCATGCAGGGCTATGGACTGGTAGGCATCTGGCTGGCGCTCGCCTGCGACGAGTGGGTTCGCGGTCTGGCCATGTTCTGGCGCTGGCGCAGTCGTCGCTGGCAAAACAAAATCCTAGTTGAAACATAAGCGGAATCAGAATGAAGAAAATCGGACTCTTGCTGACTGCCCTGCTGCTCAGCCCTCTGACCATGGCGCAAACCGCGCCCGCAGCCCCCAAGACTCAAGCCACCATGACCTGGTATGTGGCCCCCATCGTTATCG
This sequence comes from Aeromonas sp. HMWF016, assembly GCF_963878195.1. Lineage (NCBI taxonomy): Bacteria > Pseudomonadati > Pseudomonadota > Gammaproteobacteria > Aeromonadales > Aeromonadaceae > Aeromonas > Aeromonas sp. HMWF016. Next base: position 56,343 of record NZ_CAWNWX010000122.1, on the reverse strand, counting down.
ATGAGAGCAGCGAGGCCCAGAAGGCGCTGACCAAGGATTTCATGGCCCAGATGATCAAGACCATCAAGATCAACGAGTACCAGACCGGCAAAGCGGTGGGCAACACCAAAAAACCCAAGTGGCTGATCCGCACCAAGCTGATCCCCGCCAGCAATGAGCCGCTGACAGGCAAGAAGCACCCGCAGGGGCTCACCTACGGTAAGGGCAACCCGACTCAGGAGATCATCGGTGAGCTGCTGATGAACGGCACTCTGGTTGCTCATATCGGACAGGGCTGGCGTGAACCGATTGTTGCCAATACCCCGGTAGCCGAGCGCCTCTCCGTGGCCAACTACCGTTACGCAGTTGGCGATCAGGCCAAGTCGCCGGATCTTGAAGAACTGGCCGCCCAGATCGGCTTCGAAGCGGGCAAGGTTATCCATCGCGACGGCAAACCATTGCCTGAAAAGAAAAAGAAGAAAGATCAGACTGACAAGGATAAGGGGTGATTCCCCTCATCACAGGAAAGGGGCCACAAGGCCCCTTTTTGCTCTCTGCCGCTCGCCGGCATCATGCCAGTGATGTGATCCGAGCCACGTTTTGGCCCATAGCTTGAATTGAAAACTCATTTATTACGAGTCAATTCAATGCCTTAAAAATAGCCTTTCAAGTATATCCAATCATTGCCCCTAAATTCGATCATGATCACGTTTATCACCGTCGCTAAGGGGTAGCTTGGTCTTACAGGCACAATCAAACGAAACCAAGGAGGCTCCATTACATGTTCCCAGAGTACAGAGAACTCATCTCGAGACTGAAGAGCAGTGATGTCCATTTCCAGAAGAAGTTTGACTTGCACAACGACCTGGATGAGGAGATTAGGAAGCTGGAAAAGCATCACGCCAGTGACCACAGCTCCGAGGTGAAGGATCTGAAAAAACAGAAACTTAAACTGAAAGAGGAGATATACGAAATCCTCAAGCAACATCCACAATAGATGCCTCGACGAATATCAGGATAAGCAACTTATCCTTCAGCCCGGCCAGAGAGCCGGGCTTTTCATTACCCACTCAATCTCACTCCATGCCAAGAAATAGCAATCAAATGGCTCCTCCTGCTGGCGACGGTTTCACCAACCCCTCTGCACGCTCGCAAAAATGGCTGACAAAACTGGACGGAGCAGAGGCCATGGCTAAGATAGGGGCTCTTGATATCGCGATTTGCTAGGGAGTAGGAAATGGAGTTAGTACTTGGCCCGCTGGAGGCCCGTGTCATCGGGTGCCTGATTGAAAAAGAGATCTGCACCCCGGATCAATATCCCCTCTCCCTCAATGCACTGGTCAATGCCTGCAACCAGAAGAGCAACCGCGAGCCGGTGCTGGAGCTTGCCGAGCTCGACATCCGCGCCGTGGTTGACGAACTGATCCGCCGGCGACTGGTGGTCAATACCGCCGGTTTCAACGCCCGGGTGCCCCGCTATCAGCACAGATTCTGCAACACCGAATTTGGCGAACTCAAATTCAGCGCTCAAGAGCTCGGTATCATCTGCGAGCTGCTACTGCGTGGCCCGCAAACTCCGGGTGAGCTGCGCTCGCGCACCAATAGACTGTGCAGTTTTGATGACGTGACCGAAGTGGATACGGTGCTGACCCAGCTCATCGAGCGCGGCCCCTATGTGGTAAAACTGCCGCGTGAACCGGGCAAGCGCGAATCCCGCTACGCCCACCTCTTTAGCGGTGAAGTGGATATTCAGGCGATGATGGAAGCCGCTCCGGCAGCAACCTACGCCTCTCCTGCGGCGGATCGCCTGAGCGAACTGGAGCTGGAGGTGAGCGAACTCAAGGCCCGTCTGGCCGCCATGGAAGCCCGGCTGGCGGCGCTGGATGGCCAGGGCTGATACCCTGCCACGCCAGCTGTCTATTTGTCAGGGAGCCGGGGCCAATCCCCCCGGCTCCCTCTGTTTTTTCATGCTGAGGAAGTGCCCGTGATCACCCTGATCAAAGAGTCTGACCACCAGAAGATGCCCTGGAAAAACAAGCAGGGCACCACAGCCCAGATCCTCATCTCCCCCAAGGGAGCAAGCCTCGACAAGCTCGACTTTGACTACCGGCTCAGCTCCGCCCCCATCAAGGAGGCCGGCCGCTTCTCTACCTTCCCGGGTTATCAGCGCATTCTGCTGCCGGTGAGCGGCGCCGGCTTTGTGCTGAACGGTCACCCCTACGCCACCTTTGAAGCGGCCCATTTCGGCGGTGATGAGGAGACCCAATGCGAACTGCTGAAAAAAGAGGTTACCGATCTCGGCCTTATCTACCACCCGGACAGGATTACCGCCAACGTGCGGGTATTGAACCTCCCCTTCCCCCTGACGCTTACCCTCGAGCCAGAGAAAACCTACCTCTGCCATCTGCTGAGCGGCCAGCTCACGGTGCAGGGGCAAGTAGTCGCTATCAACGAAACGCTGGTGGTGAGTGGTGAGGAGAGCATTCACTTCGACTGCCAGAAGAAGAGCACCATTGCCTTCTTTACCCTGCAAGGGAAGTAGCGGCGGGACAGCAAAAGAGCATGAAAAAGCCGGGTAATCCCGGCTTTTTCTATTCAGGCGCCTGGCGCGATGCCGTTCATAGCCTTAGTTCACCTTGAAGGCACCCTTCATCATGGCAAAGTGGCCAGGGAAGGAGCAGAAGAAGGTGAGATCCTTGCCGGCCAGACCGTCGGTCTTGAAGGTCACGCTGGTGCTCTCGCCACCGCCAATCAGCTTGGTGTGAGCCAGTACGCGGGGGTCATCCTTGGGCAGGTAGTTGTTCTCGGCACCTGCGCTCATCCCGGCGGTCGCCACGGCCTGATAGTCGGCAGTAGTGGCCAGCACCCAGTTGTGGCCCATGCCGGTAACCGGCAGTTTACCGGTGTGGTTCAGGGTGACGGTTACCTCTTTGCAAGTCGCAGGTACGCTCATCTCCTTGAGGTTGTACTGCATGGCATCATTGCCCTCAATGACCAATGCGCATTCATCGGCCAGAACCGGGGCAGCCAGGGTACTCAGAAACAACAGGGTAATCGCCTTTTTCATTATCTTCTCCTTTGATTGGCAATGAATGGCAACAGGTTTGCGCAGCAAACTCATCAGAAATGTCCGCAAAGATGCTGTCAAAATCGACCTTTATTTTACTCGCCTGTATTCAATCGGCTATGAATTTAGCCCGAAGCTGTGGGCCAGCTCACCAGAATAAGCAAAGTCTGTTTAATTTTTTCCGCCATTTTCTCCGGGCAGGGCTCGCCCGTCGCCAGCCCCTTGGCTAAGCTAGCGCCCCGACCAGCCCTTCGCCAACAAGAGACCTGCTGATGATGGCCATAACCCCCGCTGCCGCCCTGCGCTGCCTGCTACTGACCCTGCTGCTGGTGCTCGCCGGCTGCCAACCCCAGCCCCCTGCCCAAACCCGCATTCAGGGCAAAACCATGGGCACCTATTTTGTGGTAACCCTGAGCGATCCCTTCCCCGGTGGCGAACCCGCGCTCAAGAGCGCGGTGGAGAACCTGCTGGCCAGGATGAACAGCGAGATCTCCACCTATGACCCCGATTCACTCATCTCCCGCTTCAATCAGGGGCCGGCCAACACGCCGTTCGTCATCCCCGCTGCCATGGCCAAAATCGTCCGGCAGGGGATCGATGCCGGTCACCTGACCAATGGCAAGCTTGATGTCACGGTCGGACCGCTGGTCAATCTGTGGGGCTTTGGCCCGGACAAGCGCCCCATCAAACGGCCAGACGATGCCGCCATCGCCGCAGCGCGCCAGAAAGTGGGGATCGACAAGCTGACTCTGATGCCACAAGGGGAGCATTTCCTGCTGGAGAAGTCTATCCCGGACCTCTATCTCGACCTCTCCACCCTCGGCGAAGGGGCCGCCTCGGATGAGATCGCCGCCCTGCTCGAGAGCAAGGGAGTCAACAACTACCTCATCGAGGTGGCGGGCGCAGTGCGCAGCAAGGGCCACAACAGCAAGGGTTCGCCGTGGCGAGTCGCCATCGTCGAGCCCTCCGATCAGCCGGGTGCCTTCTCCGACATCGTCATCCCCAACGGCATGGCACTCAGCACTGCCGGCAGCTATCGCAACTACTACGAGCTCGATGGCCAGCGCTACTCCCATATCATCGACCCCGCTACCGGCCAGCCCATCACCCACAAGCTGGTCTCGGCAAGCGTCATCACCCCCACTGCGCTGGAGGCCGATGCCCTCGATACCGCCCTGATGGTGATGGGCCCCACTGAGGCAATGGCTTTTGCCAAACAGCACAAGCTTGCGGTCTATCTCATCGTCAAAACGGACGAGGGATTCAAGGCCATCCACACGCCCCAATTTGGCCCCTATCTGGCAGAGAAGAAAAAATAAAAAGAGAGGGCCCACAACCGTGGCCCTCTCTGTTTCCCGACTTCTCCCCCGCAACGGCAGCAGAGCAAGGTATACAAACGGCAACTTGGCCAATTGCCTCTTCAGCCGCTTTGGTGGCACACTTTCCCCATCAGCCCGTAGCGCCTCGACCAGACAGATGCAGATACCGGATACCGAGCCCGAAAAGAAAAGCCCAGCCAAGCCCCAGCGCATTCTGATGGTCAACGAGCAGCGCTCGTTTCAGGTCATGATGAAGGCGATGCTGATCAATATCGGCATCAGCAACATCACCTTCTCCAACAGCGCCGAGGATGCGCGCCGCCGCTGCCAGAAGGGCAGTTTTGACATCTATCTCATCGATTACGATCTCGGGGTCGGCGAAAATGGCCGCCAGCTGCTGGAAAGTCTGCGGGATCAGCACCTGATCCCTCCCCAAAGCGTGGTGATCATGGTGAGCGGCGACAGCTCCCGCGCCATGGTGCTGAGCGCGCTGGAAGCCGAGCCCGACGAATACCTGATGAAGCCCTTCTCCCAGGAGCAGTTCTCGTTTCGCATCAAACGGGCCCTCGCCCGCCGTCAGGCTCTCGCCAGCGTTTTTAGCGCCATGGCGGAGGATGACCTGCCCGCGCTTATTACCGCCTGCGCCGAGCGGGCCGATACGGTTCCACGCTATGCCAACTACTGCCGCTGCCTGCAGGCCGATACCCACCTCAAACTGGGTCAGGCTCAGGAGGCGCGCTCCCTGATGCGCCAGCTGCTGGCCGGCCAGGAGAACAGCTGGGCCCGCCTGACGCTGGGCAAGGCGTGCAACACTCTGGGTCTTCATGAAGAGGCGGTCAGCCACCTGCAGGCGACCCTGAAAAATACCCCCCTGATGGTGGAGGCTTACCGCTGGCTGGCAGAGTCCCAGCTCGCCCTTGGCAACGATGAGGTCGCCCAGCAGGAGCTCAAGCGAGCCGTCGACATCTCGCCCCAGTCAGTCCAGCTGGCTCGCCGACTGGCCGAGGTGTGCCTGCTGCGCCACGACTACGCTCAGGCCAAGGATGTACTGCTCTCTCTCATCGATCTGTCGCGCAACTCGATTCACCGCACCCCCCACTATCTGGGGGCCTATATCCAGACCCTGACCCTCTACGCCCTCAACAGCAACGACAGCTACCACATCGCCAACCTGCAAAAGCAGGTCAACTCGGCCCTGTCGCGCATCCGCGATTCGCTGATGATGTCGGAGTTCAACTACCCGGTGTTCGAGCAGATCTGTCAGGCACGGGTGCAGATTGCGCTCGGGGAGCTGCTCAAGGGCAAGAAGATGCTCTATCGCGCCAACCAGAACTGGCTCGACGAACCGGCCACCATGCCCCCGACCCTGCTCGGCGAGACCATCCTAGCCCTCTATCAACTCGGCGAGTTCGAGTATGCCGAAAGCCTGCAGAGCCTGCTGGCCGAGGATGAGGATCACCTGCTCACCACCTGCATTCATGCAACCCGGGATGACAAGACGGTGCTGGAGCGCCGTCAGCGCTACCAGCAGCTCAACGAACTGGGCATCAAGGCCTATCAGGCGGGCGAGCTGGAACAGGCGCTCGGTCACTTTCGCGAGGCGCTGCGCCGCGCGCCAGCCAATACCGGCGCCGCCCTCAACAAGATCCAGGTGTTGCTGCAACTGATGCAGAAGAATCGCAAAAGTCCGGAGTTTGGCATCGAGTGCAAGGACACCCTGGACATGCTCGACGGCATCCCTCTCAACCCAGCCCAGCAGGATCGTTTTCGCAAGCTGCGCCAAGAGTTCAACCAGTTCAGCTGACCCCGCACTCCCCTTGGGGCGCCTATGCTGAAACCAGACTGGCAGCAGAGGGGAAACAAGGATGACGATATGTCGTTATCTGGTGGCCGATGGTCGCCACTGCAACGAGGAGGCTGGCGAGCACGATCTCTGCCACTGGCACGACCCGCATACCAATAAACAGGATCCCCACACCGCAGAGGCGCTTGAGCAGTATGTCCGCGCTGGCGGCCTCTGCCACGGTTTGCAGCTGGCCCGCGCCAATCTGGCCGGTCTCAATCTGGTCAACAAGGGGTCCAAACAGGGATTTTTGCTGGAGCAGTGCAACCTCTATCGCGCCAACCTGCGGGGTGGTCACCTCTACGGCCTGCGCATGAAGTGGGGAAGCCTGATGAAGGCCGATCTCAGCGATGCCAACCTGCACTGTGCCATCCTTGATGACGTCAACCTGCTCGGCATTCGCTGGCACAATACCCGACTCGACAACATGCAGACCGGCAAACGGGTGATGCAGGATCGCAAGGGGCGTCGCGAGCGGGATCCCGAGCAGGCCAGGGTCTGGTTCAAGGAAGCGGAAGAGACCTACCGGGATCTGCGCAAAGCCTCGGAGGCGCAGGGGATCTTCACCATGTCCGGCAACTACATCCAGCAGGAGCTCACCATGCGCCGGCTGCAACTGCCGTTCTGGTCGAGCCAGCGCTTCACCTCATGGATAGTCGATCTCTTCTGCGGTTACGGCGAGGCACCGATGCGGGTGGTGCTCTTCTCCCTGCTGCTCATCTTTATCTGCAGCATCTTCTACTTCTTCTTTGGCCTGAGCTTCAACGGCAACCATCTCGCCTATCACCCGGGCGCCCCCTTCGAGCAGAACGCAATCTTTCTGCTGGAGTGCCTCTACTACAGCGTGGTCACCTTCACCACCCTGGGCTATGGCGACTTCACCCCCATCGGCCTCTCGCGCCTCTTTGCCGCCTTCGAGGCCTTCACCGGCAGCTTCACGCTGGCGCTGTTTGTGGTGGTGTTTGTCAAGAAGATGACCCGCTGACGCCTCTCCCTGCCAAGCGGGCCGGCCACTGGCGCAGGCCCGCGCCCCGAACTTGCATCCACCGCCGATTCCTAGTCCAATAGCGACTTATAAAAATGACATGAGCATCCCGGACATGAAGATCATCTCTTTCAATATCAACGGCCTGCGCGCCCGTCTGCACCAGCTGCAAGCCATCATCGACAAGCACCAGCCCGATGTGATCGGCCTACAGGAGATCAAGGTGCACGATGAAGCCTTCCCGCTGGCCGATGTGGAGGCCATGGGTTATCACGTAGAGTTTCATGGCCAGAAGGCCCACTACGGGGTCGCCATCATGAGCAAGCAGAAGCCGGTCAAGGTGGAGAAAGGCTTCCCCACCGACGATGAAGAGGCCCAGCGCCGGATGATCATGGCCACCTTCGAGCGCGAAGACGGCTCCCTCATCAAGGTGATGAACGGCTACTTCCCGCAGGGTGAAAGCCAGGATCACGAGACCAAGTTCCCGGCCAAGCAGAAGTTCTACGAGGATCTGCAGCTCTATCTGGAGACCAACCACACGCCGGATGACCAGCTGGTGTTGATCGGGGATATGAATATCTCCCCCACCGATCTCGACATCGGCATCGGCGAAGCGAACCGCAAGCGCTGGCTGCGGGATGGCAAGTGCTCCTTCCTACCCATCGAACGCGAGTGGATGGAGCGGCTGAAAGGGTTTGGCCTGACCGACACCTTCCGCGCCGCCAACCCCACCGAGTGCGAGCGCTTCTCCTGGTTTGACTACCGCTCCAAGGGCTTTGACGAGAACCGTGGCCTGCGCATCGACCTCATCATGGCCTCCGACGCCCTCAAGGATAGAGTCACCGAAACCGGCATCGACTACGAGCTGCGCGGTATCGAGAAACCCTCCGACCATGCCCCCATCTGGGCCTGCTTCGCCTGATGTGGCGCAGGATGCCGCAGTGATATCGCCAATCTGTGAAGCGGCTCGCGGTTGCCTGCGATAAAAGGGCGTAAACAGCCTATCCAGACAAGGTGCCTCAGGGCACCTTCTTTTTGCAGCAAGGAGTGCCTGCCGTGACCACCACTCACCTTCCTCTCTCCCCCGCCCGTTTTCTGGCCCTGCGCCTGTTGCCCGGGGAGGATCTTATCGCCGGATTACGCTCTCACATGGCCCGACACGGTCTGCAGGCGGCCTGGATCGCCGGGGCGGTCGGCAGCCTGACCCACGCCAACCTGCGCTATGCCGCCCAGCCCGATGGCACCCTGCTGGAGGGGGCCTTCGAGGTGATCGCCCTCGGCGGCACCCTGGACCCGGAGTGTGAACACCTGCATCTCTCCATCTCTGATGAGCAGGGATTGATGCGCGGCGGCCACGTGCTGCCCGGTTGCCGGGTGCGCACCACCCTCGAACTGGTAGTCGGAGAGCTGGAGGCATACCGTTTTGGCCGTGCCCCCTGCCCCCAATCCGGTTATGAAGAGCTGCTCATTACCCCCAGAACCTTGTGAGGATCACTATGTCCGTCAGTAAACTCTCCAGCTACAACCTGGCTTTTATGGTCATCTGCATCGCCATCAACATGGTGGCGGGACAGGCCGTCTCCATGCTCAAGCTCCCCATCTTCCTGGACTCCATCGGGACTGTGCTCTGCGCCATTCTGGCGGGCCCCTGGATGGCGATCGCCACCGGTCTGCTCACCAACCTGCTGTGGGGCCTGCTCACCGGCCCCATCGCTGCGGCCTTTGCCCCGGTCGCCATGATGATTGGCCTCAGTGCCGGTCTGCTGGCTCGGGCCGGCTGGTTCAACAATCTGCCCAAGGTGGTAGTGAGCAGCGTGGTGATCACCCTGGCGCTCACCCTGGTGGCCATTCCCATCCGCTCCTACCTGTTTGGTGGCGCCACCGGCAGCGGTGCTGATTTCGTGGTTGCCTATCTGCACGCCATGGGTAGCGATCTGCAAGAGTCGGTCGCCGTCACCGTGCTGGGCACCAACCTGCTGGACAAGCTGCTGACCGTGCTGATCGCTTGGGGGCTGGTACGCCGCCTGCCGCAGCGCACTCTGCGCCACTTCCCGCAGATGGCTGCCGTGCGCTGATGCACCCGTTTACCTCCCTCGCACTCTGGCTCTCGTTTTCAGTCACGGCCAGCGTGCTGCCGCCCCCCTGGCTCTGGGGCTGGAGCCTGCTGCCGCTACTTGCTCTGGTGCTACTGCCAAAAGCCCGCTCCCGGCTCAAGCTGGTGCTGGCGGTGATGCTGCCGCTGGGGCTGGGACTCTATCTGGTGCACGGCCCCTGGTTGCGGATCCTGCTCGGCATGCCCGCGGTTCCAGCCAGCGAAGCGTTTCCCATTCTGCCCCTCTGGTGTCGGCTGCTTGCCTGTCTGGCCAGCGCCCAGCTCTGGCTCTGGGCGATCTCGACCGAGCGGTTTGTTCATGCGCTCTTTGCCAGCCGGCTGCCCATCGCCCTCTCCTACCTCTGCTGCGGCCCACTGCTGCTCAAAGAGCAGCTTGGCCACCAGCTGCGCGCTATCAGGGAGGCCCAGCTAGCCCGCGGCGTACCCTTTGACGGCAATCCGCTGGCCCGGCTAAAGGCCACGCTCCCGCTGCTCTCGCCGCTGGTCGGGCAGGCGCTGAGCGAGCTGGCCACCCGCAGCATGGCGCTGGATCTGCGCGGCTTTCGCAGCCAGCCGACCCGCCCCCGCATGACGGAGATCCCGCAACAACGTTACGAGCCACTGCTGCGCTATCTGTTGCTGTTGCTGGTGCTGCTGGAGATTGTCTGGAGGTGGTGGCCATGATATCGCTGCAAGGGTTGACCATCGGCCATGCGGGCCACCCTGACCACTTTCAGCTGGGGCCCCTCGACATTGAATTGGGCGCTGGCGAATGGCTCACCATCCTCGGCGGCAACGGGGCGGGCAAATCCCTGCTGGCCCAGCTGCTGGCGGGGGGCGGGTCCCAGCTGCACCTCGACACGCTGGCGGGAGAAGGCGTCATTCTCGGGCAGCCCCATGATAGCGGCCAGCTCAATCAGCATGCGGCTGTGCGTCAGTGGGTGCAGCAATCTCCCTACCTGCAATTTTCCGGCTGCTGCTTTTCAGTCGCCGATGAGATGGCCTTTGGCCCGGCCAATCTCGGATTGCCGCCCGATGAGGTCAGCCGGCGGGTATCCGAGGCCATGGCGCTCTGTCACTGCGAGGCGCTGGCAGCCCGCCATCCCCATGACCTGTCGGGAGGCGAGGCACAGCGCGTGGTGCTGGCCTGTGCCCTGACGATGGCGCCTAGGCTCTTGATCCTCGATCAGGCCTTCAGCCGCCTGACCCCGGCGGCAACCCAGACCATGCTGCGGCAGATCCGCCGCTACAGCGAGGAAAGCGGCTGCAGCGTCATCTTGCTGGAGCAGCGGCTTTTTCCGGCCGCTCACTTCTGCGAGCGATTCCTGCTGCTCGACCATGGCCGCCAGCTGGCCTGCGGTGAGCTGGGCGAGGTGCTGCCCCATCTACCCGGGCGGGTGATCCTGCCGGACTCCCTGCGCGAGACGCTACAGGCGCGCGACTCGCGCCATCATCCCTACCCCTTGGCCATGTTGCGGGAGTTTTATGCTGAGCTTTGACCACCTCTGCTTCTCATGGGCGCCGGGCAATCCCTGCCTGCACGACATCACATTGCAGATTGCCAGCGGGGAGCAGGTGGCCATCGTCGGGGATAACGGCGCAGGCAAGTCAACCCTGCTGCGACTGGCGGCCGGGCTGCTGGCCCCCACCTCCGGCACGGTGAGCTGGCAACAACAGGCGCTTCGCGAGCAGCGGGCACTGGCCCGTGCCAGTCAGATCGGCTTTCTGTTTCAGGAGTCTGAGCGTCAGCTGTTTCACAGTCGGGTCGAGGATGAAATCGCCTTTGGCCTGCGCCTGCAGAAACTGCCGCGCGAGGAGATCCGGCTGCGGGTCGCTGCAGCACTGGGAGAGTGCGAGCTAACACCGTGGGCGGCCTCCCATCCGCTGGATCTCGATGCCGGTCAGCGGCGCATGGTGGCGGTGGCCTGCCTCCATGCCATGCAGCCCGAATTGCTGCTGCTCGACGAGCCGAGCCGGGATTTTGATCCCCGCTGGCTGACCATTCTGGAACGCTGGCTGGCCAGCGAGCGGGCGAAGGGCACCACCATAGTGGCCATCAGTCACGATGCCGAATTTGTCAGACGCAACTTCACCACCCTGATCGAGCTGAAAGCGGGGCGTCTGGTTGGTCACGGCCACACCAGCGAACGACTTGCTGCCCTCAACGGTTACCGCCCCCACCACAGTAGCGCCATGCTGCTGGCCGCGCTCGACCAGCGCAGCTAACCTCCTCTTTTTCCATCAAAACAGCACGAAACCTCGTCATTTGGGGACAAATTGTCCCCTTGAGAAGGTTCGGTTCAAGGTTGCCCGCCTATCATCCCCCTTCCACCCCAAGAGAAGCTGTTTTTTATCATGACGTTAATGATCCAGATGGAGAAAAATACCGGACACCCTCACCGCTATGGTGCCAGCAAAGAGATTGGCAGGGCTGGTGCAGATGCCCCGCTCAAGCGCGCCCTGCTGACTCTGGCACTGATCGGCGGACTGAGCGGTTGTGGCGGTGAATCCACCCCGGCGGCCCAGAGTGTTCCGGCCTTCCCTGTCGTGGTCAATGAAGTGACCCTGACCGATGTGCCGCTTACCACCGAGATGGTGGGCGAGACCGCCGGTTTTCGTGAAATCGAAGTGCGTTCGCGGGTGAGCGGCATCCTGCTCAAGCGCACCTATGTCGAGGGCCAGCCGGTCGCCGCCGGTCAGCAGCTGTTCCTCATCGACCCCGAGCCCTACAAGGTGGCCCTCGAACAGGCCAAGGGATCCCTTGCTCAGGAGCAGGCCCGTCTCAACAAGGCACGCGCCGATCGGGATCGCATCATCCCGCTGTTCAAGCGCCAAGTAGTCAGCCGCAAGGATTACGACGACACCATCGCCAACTACGAAGCCGCCATCGCCACCCTGCAGGCGGCTCAGGCCAAGGTGAAAGAGGCCGAGCTCAACCTCAGCTACACCGAGGTGACTGCCCCCATCGACGGCATGGCGAGCAAGAGCTCCCAGTCCGAGGGCAGCCTTATCTCTACCAGTGGCGACAGCAGCCTGCTGACCACCATCACCCAGTACAACCCGCTCTACGTCAACTTCTCCTACTCGGAGCAGGATCGCCTCAACTTCGAAAACTCGGTGAAAAAAGGGTTGATCGAATCCAAGGATGCCACCAACTGGCGCACCCACATCCGTCTGGCTGACGGCTCTGTCTATCCCGAGGCGGGCAAGCTCAACTTCTCCGACAACCGGGTCGATCCGCAGACCGGCACCATCCGTGCCCGCGCCATCTTCGACAACAAAAATGGCGTGCTGATGCCGGGCCAGTTCGTGCGCATGACCATCGATCTGGGTACCCGCAAAAATGCCATCGTGGTGCCGCCGCGCGCCATCGTTCAGTCCCAGGCTGACCGCATGGTGATGGTGGTGGATGCCGACAACAAGGTCGTGCCCCGTCCGGTCAAGCTGGGCGCCGTGGTTGCCGATGGCGTGCTGATCGACAGCGGCCTTGAGCCGGGCGAGCACTACATCGTCGAGGGGCTGATGAAGGCCCGCCCCGGCAGCGTGGTGAAACCGGTCTCTGCCGAAGAGATGCAGGCCATCAGTGCCAAGCTGGTTCGACAGTCCGCGGCCAAGTAAGGAGTTCGCATGTTTTCCAAGTTCTTTATCGAACGCCCCATCTTCGCCAGCGTGATTTCGATCATTATCGTGCTGGGCGGGCTGGCGGCGATGCGATCGCTTCCCATCGAGCAGTACCCGCAGATCACCCCGCCGGTGGTCTCGGTGACTGCTTTCTATCCGGGCGCCACCCCGGAAGTGATCTCCCAGACCGTCGCCGCGCCGCTTGAGCAGCAGATCAACGGCGTGGAGCAGATGATCTACATGCAGTCGGGTTCTGCCTCCAACGGTCAGATGAACCTCAACGTCTACTTCGAGATCGGCACCGACCCGGATCAGGCCACCATCAACGTCAACAACCGGGTCTCGGCCGCCATGGCCCAGCTGCCGGAAGAGGTGAAAAAGCAGGGGGTCACGGTCAAGAAGAAGTCGACCGCCATCCTGCAGGTGGTGACCCTGCAATCGCCGAACGGCTCGTTTGATACCACCTATCTCTCGAACTATGCCCTGCTCAACATCATCGACGAGCTCAAGCGAATTCCCGGCATAGGTGATACCACATTGTTTGGCGGTACCGACTACGCCATGCGCATCTGGCTGCGACCGGATCGACTGGCCCAGCTCGAACTCACCCCAAGCGACGTGATCGGCGCCATTCGTGAACAGAATACCCAGTTTGCGGCGGGCAAGATCGGTGCCCAGCCTACCTCGGCCCCGGTCGATTTCACCTACACGGTGCAGACCAAGGGGCGTCTTGAGGACGTCAAGGAGTTCGAAAACATCATCGTTCGCTCCATGCCTGACGGCTCCAAGATCCGGGTGAAGGATGTGGCGCGGGTCGAGCTGGGCGGCAAGGATTATGACGTCCTGGCCCGGGCCAACGGCAAACCGGCCATCGGTATCGCCACCTACCTGCAGCCGGGCGCCAACGCCGTGGCGGTGGCCGGTGCGGTGCACGACACCATGGAGCGGCTCAAGGAGCGCTTCCCGCAGGATGTGGAGTACCAGATCCCCTACGACACCACCGAGTTTGTGAAGATCTCCATCGAGGAGGTGGTCTACACCCTGTTCGAGGCGATCGTGCTGGTGTTCGTGGTGGTCTATCTGTTCCTGCAGAACTTCCGCGCCACCCTGATCCCCTGCATCGCGGTGCCGGTATCGCTCATCGGTACCTTCGCCGGCATGCTGGTGCTGGGCTTCTCCATCAACCTGCTCACCCTGTTCGGCATGGTGCTCGCCATCGGTATCGTGGTGGATGACGCCATCGTGGTGCTGGAGAACGTCGAGCGGATCATGCAGGAGAGGAAGTGCTCGCCCAAAGAGGCGGCCATTCTCGCCATGCAGGAGGTCTCCGGCCCGGTGGTCGCCATCGTGCTGGTGCTGTGTGCCGTGTTCCTGCCGGTCGCCTTTATGGGCGGCATGACGGGGGTGATGTACAAGCAGTTCGCCATCACGGTTGCCGTGTCGGTCGCTATCTCCGGTCTGGTGGCGCTGACCCTCTCCCCGGCCCTCTGTGCCGTATTGCTGAAAGAGGGGCACCACAAACCGGCCCGTTTCTTCGTCTGGTTTAACGACAAGTTTGATAAGCTGACCCGCGGCTATGTGCGCGGCGTAGCCTTCCTCAATCGTCGGGTGGCCGTTGCTTTTGGCATCATCGCAGTGCTGCTGCTCTCCATCTACGGCCTCTTCCTCAAGGTGCCGGGAGAGCTGGTCCCGAACGAAGATCAGGGTTACCTCATCTCCGCAGTCATGCTGCCGGATGCCGCCGCCATGACCCGTACCCAGGCGGTCGCCAACCAGTTCGACAAGATCGCCATGGCCAACCCCAACGTGAAGGATGTCATCACCTTCTCGGGCTTTGACATCCTCTCCAGCGCCATCGTCAGCAACAGCGGCCTCACCTTCATTACCCTGAAGGACTGGAGCGAGCGCAAAGAGGCCGGTGCCGACTCCTTCTCGCTGGCCAAAACCCTGCAGGGGATGAGCATGATGGGGCTGGCGGATGGTTTCGTTGCCTCCTTCAACCCGCCTCCCATTCAGGGGATGTCCACCACCGGCGGCCTTGAGGGGTATCTGCAGAATCGCGGCTCGGGCAATGCCCAGGAGTTCTCGGCTGAAGTGCAGCGCTTCCTCGAAGCGGCCAAGGAGCGCCCCGAATTCGCCAGCGTGACCACCACCTACCGCGCCAACGTGCCGCAGGTCTATCTCGACCTGGATCGCGAAAAGGCCAAGGCGCTGGGGCTGCCCATCAACGCGGTGTTCGACACCATGCAGGCCACCTTTGGTCAGGTCTATGTCAACGACTTCAACCAGTTCGGCCGTACCTACCGGGTACAGTTGCAGTCCGAGGCGGACTACCGCGCCAAGAAGAGCGACATCCGCAATGTCTATGTCCGCTCCAACAAGGGTGAGATGATCCCGCTGAGCAGTCTGGTCACTGTGCGTGACGCCACCGGCCCCGAGCTGGTAGAGCGCTTCAACATCTTCCAGGCAGCCAAGATCATGGCGCAGCCAGCGCCGGGCTACAGCTCGGGTCAGGCCATCGCCGCACTGGAAGAGGTGGCCAACAATACCCTTGGCAACGACGCCAAGCTGGAGTGGACCGGCTCCGCCTATCAGGAGAAGGCGGCTGCCGGCAGCGCAGGCATGGCCTTTGGCTTCGGCATCGTGATGATCTTCCTCATTCTGGCCGCCCAGTATGAGCGCTGGAGCCTGCCGTTTGCGGTGATCACCGCGGTGCCGTTCGCCCTGTTCGGCGCTCTGCTGGCCACCTGGCTGATGGGTCTCACCAACAACGTCTACTTCCAGATCGGTCTGGTGACGCTCGTCGGGCTGGCGGCCAAGAACGCCATCCTGATCGTGGAGTTCGCAGTGATGAAACACGAGGAGGGGATGAGCCTCATCGAGTCGGCACTGGAGGCGGCGCGCCTGCGTTTTCGCCCCATCGTCATGACCTCGCTCGCCTTCATCCTCGGCTGTGTGCCACTGGTCACCTCCAGCGGGGCCGGTGCTGCGAGCCGTCATGCCCTTGGCTGGCCGGTCATCGGCGGCATGCTGGCGGCGACCTTTATCGCCATCTTCTTTATCCCGCTCTTCTTCCGCCTCATCATGCGAGGCTCGGAAAAAGGAGCGAAACAGTAAGGCTGAGCCTGTTGCCCCGCTGATAACCCCTACCCCCGCACCTGCGGGGGTATTTTTTATATCTTCCCCCTCATGGAGCCTGTGAGCGCACCTTGACCTTATCCCTGTGGCAAGGTTTACAGTCCAACCATCTGATCCAGAAGGATATCCAGTTTGTCACTCATCCAGCTTGCTGCAAGATTGCCCTGCGTTGCTCTGGCCCGGCTGTTGCTGGCGCTGCTGCTCGTGTGCAATCTGACTCTCTGCATCAGCTGGCATGCTTCTCCCCCCTCCTCCGAGACAACCCAAAGCAGCCCCCGGCCGATGGTGATGTTCGATTCATCTATGGCGATGGCGGATGGCGAGATCTCTCATGCGATGGCCGCCATGGGTCATCCGGGCGATGGCATGACCCTCTCCTGCCATCAGGGGGACGATGGGTCAGCCATGGGCGATGAGTGCCAGATGCAGACAGGCGTCAATGCCCTCTCCTTCAGTACGATGGCTTTGCTGGGTGTATTGGTCGCCCTGCTGATCTTCCCCCTGCTGCTTGGCAGTAACTTCGCAACTTCACTGCTTGATAACTGGTTGCGGGATCCCTTCCTGCGATCCCGTGGTACCCATCCTCCCTCCTGGCCGCGCCGACATCTGATGCTGTCGGTGCTGCGCCACTAGAACGATCTTCTCCCGTGCATGGGGCAAGGCTCACTTTACCCCTATCTGCACACCTTTATCGCTTGACCCTGTGACCACTGGCCCCGCCAGCAACAGGGAGCCGTGCGTCCGCTGACTCGTCAGCAACGCCCCGTTTGCCGCCAGCCCCTTTGGTGTTGCCTTGCACCTCACCCGCCCGGCGGCCTGCACAAGAGAAGAGATGTCATGTCACCAGCCCACTTTTCACCGTCCAAGGTTGCTGCCTTCGCGGGCGCCTTATCCTCCTGCACTTTTTGCATGCAGATCCGCGCCGGAGGCCAGTCATGAACAAGACCGTCCTGATGTCGGCCCTGCTGCTCACCCTTGGCGCCGGTGGCGGCTACTGGGCCGCCAAACAGACCTCCGATAGCGCCAGCGCCAAAGAGAAGACGCCCCTTTACTGGGTCAACCCCATGGATCCCCGCGACAAGCGCGATGCCCCTGCCAAAGACAACATGGGGATGGACTTTATCCCCGTCTATGAGGAGCAGAAAAACGGCTCACCGGGCACCATCACCATCAGCCCCGAGATCCAGCAGAACCTGGGGGTGCGGCTGGCCAAGGTGGAGAAGCTGCCTATCCACCAGCAGATCGAGACGGTGGGCTATGTCGGCTATGACGAAGATCGGCTGGAGGCGATCAACGCTCGCATGGCGGGCTGGATCCGCACCCTCGCCATCAAGAGTGAGGGGCAGAAGGTCACCAAGGGGAGCCTTATCTACGAGCTCTACGCGCCGGATCTGGTCAACGCCCAGCACGAATACCTGCTCGCCCTCAACACCGCCAACCCGCTGCTGCTGCGCGCCGCCGAGGGCAAGCTCAAGTCCCTGCAGGTGCCGCCTGATCAGATCGCCGCCCTTAAACGCAGCCGTCAGGTGCGCGAAACCATCAGCATCTATGCCCCCAGCAGCGGCTATGTCTCGGAGCTCAAGGTACGCGAGGGGCAGTATGTGGAACCCGCCGCAGCGCTGTTCAATATCAGCACCCTGCAGCAGGTGTGGGTCAGCGCCGAGGTGTTCGAGCGCCAGGCGGCCCAGCTGAAAGTGGGGGATCCGGTCACCATGACCCTGGACTATGCACCCGGCCGCAGCTGGCAAGGTAAGGTGGATTACCTCTATCCGACCCTGGATGCCGCCACTCGCACCCTCAAGGTGCGGCTGCGCTTTGACAACCCGGACGAATTCTTGAAACCCAATATGTTCGCCAAGGTGGCCATTCGCACTGGCAAAGGAGAACCGCAGTTGGTGGTACCGAGCGAAGCGGTGATCCGTACCGGCAGTCAGGATCGGCTGGTGCTGGCGCTGGGGGATGGCAACTTCAAGTCAGTGGCCGTTACCCTCGGCCCCCAGCTTGGCGACAAGGTGGCCATCAAGGCGGGGGTGGAAGCGGGTGACAGCATAGTCAGCTCGGCCCAATTCCTGCTCGACTCCGAATCGGCCATCGATTCTGACTTCCAGCGCATGACGGCGGTGCGCCCCGCCCAGGTGTGGACCCAGGGTGAGATTGAAAGCATCGATCTGGCTAATCGTACCCTGATGGTCTCCCACCAGCCCATCCCCGAGTGGCAGTGGCCCGCCATGGAGATGGAGTTCACCGTCGCCGAAGGAGTCGACATCAGCAAGCTGGCCGAAGGGCAGACCCTGCACCTGCAAGTAATGCAGGAGGGGGATGAGTACCGCATCACCACCATCCATCAGGAGAAGTCACCCGCTGCTGACGGCGACGCCAAGCCAGCAACGGATGAGATGGAAGGCATGGACCATAGCCAGCATCAGATGGCGATGCCCGAGATGGAGAAGAAGTCATGATCCCTTCCATCATTCGCTGGTCCGTGGGCAACCGCTTCCTAGTGCTGCTGCTGACCGTCATGCTCACCGCCTGGGGGCTCTGGTCGGTCAAACAGACACCGGTGGATGCCCTGCCGGATCTCTCCGACGTGCAGGTGATCATCAAGACCTCCTACCCGGGCCAGGCACCTCAGGTGGTGGAGGATCAGGTGACCTACCCGCTCACCACCGCCATGCTGGCGGTGCCGGGGGCCACCACGGTGCGCGGCTACTCCTTCTTCGGCGACTCCTTCGTCTATGTGCTGTTTGACGACAACACCGACCTCTACTGGGCCCGCGCCCGGGTGCTGGAGTATCTGAGCCAGGTTGCCCCCAACCTGCCCGCCTCAGCCCGCCCCCAACTCGGCCCCGATGCCACCGGGGTGGGCTGGGTCTATCAGTACGCGCTGGTGGACAAAACCGGCAAGCATGACCTGAGCGAGCTCACCTCGCTGCAGAACTGGTTCCTCAAGTACGAGCTGCAGACGGTGGACGGGGTCTCCGAAGTCGCCACCGTGGGCGGCATGGTTCGCCAGTATCAGGTGCGGGTCGACCCGGACAAGCTGCGCGCCTACGGCATCCCGCTCTCCCTTATCGAGACCGCCATCAAGCAGGGCAATCAGGAGACCGGCGCCTCCGTCATCGAGATGGCGGAAGCGGAGTACATGGTGCGCTCCAACGGCTATCTGAAAAGCGTGGAGGATCTGAAGCAGATCCCGCTCGGAACCACTGTGCGCGGCGCCCCGCTGCTGCTGGGTGACGTGGCCGATGTGGTCACCGGGCCCCAGAGCCGGCGCGGCCTGGCCGAGCTCAACGGCGAGGGAGAAGTGGTAGGCGGCATCATCGTGATGCGCTATGGCGAGAATGCCCAGCACACCATCGACGGGGTCAAGGCGCGGCTCGCCCAGCTGAAAAGCAGTCTGCCGGAGGGGGTGGAGGTCGTCACCGTCTACGATCGCTCCGACCTTATCCAGCGCGCCATCGACAACCTCTCCGGCAAGCTGGTGGAGGAGTTCGCGGTGGTGGTGCTGGTCTGCCTCGCCTTCCTGTTCCACCTGCGCTCATCCCTGGTGGTGGTCATCTCCTTGCCCATCGCCATTCTGACCGCCTTTATCGTGATGCACCTGCAGGGGATCAACGCAAACATCATGTCCCTCGGCGGCATCGCCATCGCCATCGGCGCCATGGTGGATGGCGCCATCGTGATGATCGAGAACGTCCACAAGCACATGGAGCGGGAGGCGCTCACCGACAAGAACCGCTGGCGCATCATCACCGAGGCGAGCATCGAAGTGGGTCCCGCCATCTTCTTCTCCCTGCTGATCATCACCATCAGCTTCCTGCCGGTGTTCGCGCTGGAGGCGCAGGAGGGGCGGATGTTCCACCCTCTCGCCTACACCAAGACCTACGCCATGGCAGCGGCGGCCGGGCTCGCCATCACGCTGGTGCCGGTGATCATGGGCTACTTCATCCGTGGTAAGGTGCTGGCGGAGCAGGCCAACCCGCTGAACCGCTGGTTGAGTCAGGGCTATGTGCCACTGCTCAAAGCCGTCTTGGCCCGTCCGAAAACCACCCTGGCCATCGCCGCCGTAGTGACGGTGGCGGGCTTCTGGCCGCTCAAGTATCTCGGCTCCGAGTTTATCCCGCCGCTGGA
>NZ_CAWNWX010000122.1:0-36158 GCF_963878195.1 Aeromonas sp. HMWF016 | reverse complement strand
TGGATGAAGGGGACATCATGTATATGCCCACCACCGCGGCCAATATCTCGGTGGGCAAGGCGCGGGAGATTTTGCAGCAGACCGACAAGCTGATCCGTACCGTGCCCGAGGTGCAGAACGTGTTCGGCAAGGCGGGGCGCGCCGAATCGGCCACCGACCCCGCCGATCTGGTGATGATGGAGACCAGCATCCAGCTCAAGCCTCGCGACCAATGGCGCCCCGGCATGACCCCGGAGAAGCTCAAAGAGGAGCTGGACTCCCTCATCCGCTTCCCCGGCCTCACCAACGCCTGGGTGCCCCCCATCAAGACCCGCATCGACATGCTGGCTACCGGCATCAAGACCCCAGTCGGCATCAAGATTGCGGGGCCGGATCTCAAGGTGATCCAGCAGCTCGGCCAACAGCTTGAGCAGATCGTCGGCAAGGTAGAGGGCGCCTCATCGGTCTACGCCGAGCGGGTGGCGGGCGGCCGCTACGTCAAGGTGGATATCGACCGGCTGAAAGCGGCCCGCTATGGCCTCAACATCGCCGATGTGCAGGCGGTGCTCGCCACCGCAGTGGGCGGCATGGAGGTGGGCCAAACCATCGAGGGGCGCGAGCGCTACCCCATCAACCTGCGCTACCCCCAGAGCTATCGCGACTCGGTAGCCAGCATGGAGCTGCTGCCGGTGGTGACGCCGAGCGGGGCGCGTATCGCGCTGGCGGACGTGGCCCGAGTCTACATCAGCGACGAGGCACCCATGCTGCGCAGTGAAAACGCGCGCCTCAACGGCTGGGTCTACGTCGACATTCGCGGCCGCGACATCGGCTCTTTTGTGGCTGAGGCCAAGGCCGAAGTGGGCAAGCAGCTGGTGCTGCCGGCGGGCTACGCCCTCACCTGGTCTGGCCAATACGAGTACATGGAACGGGCCAAGGCGCGCCTCGCCTACGTGGTGCCGCTCACGGTCGCCATTATCGTGCTGCTGCTCTATCTGGCGTTTCGTCGCGTTCAGGAGGTGCTGCTCATTCTCACCACTTTGCCGCTGGCGGTGGTGGGCGGGATCTGGACCCTCTGGCTGCTCGACTTCAACCTCTCGGTGGCGGTCGGGGTCGGTTTTATCGCCTTGGCCGGGGTGGCGGTGGAGACCGGCGTCCTGATGCTGGTCTACCTCAACCACGCCTGGGATGACCTGGTGGCCCAAGGCAAGCCGGACCAGGCGGGCCTGCACCGGGCGGTGATCCACGGCGCCGCCCTGCGCCTGCGCCCCAAGATGATGACGGTAGTGACCATCATCGCCGGTCTGTTGCCCATCATGTGGAGCCACGGCACCGGCTCCGAGGTGATGCAGCGCATCGCCGCCCCCATGATCGGCGGCATGGTGAGCGCGCTGGTGCTGACCCTCTTGGTGCTGCCTGCGGCCTACTACCTGTGGCGCAGTCGCAGCCTTGGCAAGTAGGCCGACTAAACAACACATTTGTATCAATCACGAGGAAAGACCATGAACTACAAGAGAGTTGCCATCACATTGCTGCTCGGCCTTGCCACCCACACCAGCCTGCAGGCCGCCGAGATGATGAACCATCAGGGCCACGACATGAGCCAGATGGGGAAAATGGAGGGCATGAGCGAGATGGGCGACATGATGATGACCAAGGGGGTCATCACTCGCATCGACGCGGCCAGCGGCAAGGTCGGCATCAAGCACGAGGCGATCGACAACCTCAAGATGCCCGCCATGACCATGGTGTTTCGGGTGGCTGATCCGGCCCTGCTCAAGGATCTGAAGGTAGGGGATGCGGTGCGCTTTCATGCCGAGAACCCGGGTGGCAAGCTCACCATCACCCAAATCCAACCGCAGTAAATGCCCGGCTCGCTCCGGGCTGCACGGATAAGCAAAGAGGGAGGCATCAGCCTCCCTCTTCTATTGGTTAACCGCTAGTGTGCAGTGGCACTCAGCTGCGGGTTGCCAGCAACTGCTCCACATCCTCAATCACCTTGAGGGCCGCCTGCGGGCCGCCGCTGGAGGTCCAGAGCGACCCGTCCACGGCGCCAAAGCGCTTGGCCTTGATCACTGGCAGCTGCTGGAACGCCGGGGTCTGCTCCGCCTGACGCATGGCATCCACCGCATCACCGGTGGCGCTGAGGGTACCGATCACCAGCCAGTCGGCATCCAGCAGATTGAGGGACTCAAGACTCAGGGGCGGCGAGTGAGGGGCGCCGGTACCCTGCTGCTTGCTTGGGCGTACCAGCCCCATCGACTCCACCACGCTGCTGGCAAAGGTGCCCTGATACATAAAGCTCGGCCCCTTCGGGTTCCAGCGCACTATGCTGATGCTCTCCCCCTGATGCTTGGCCAGCTTGCTGCGCGCCTCTGCCAGCCGCTCTTCATAACTCTTGAGGAAGACCTCCCCTTCCTTGTCGCGGTTGAGGGTATGAGCGGTGCGGCGGAACATATCCTGCCACGGCTCGCCCCACTTGCCGGTGACCACGGTCGGCGCGATCTCACTCAGCAGGGACAGCAGCTCGGGACGGGTCTGGCCGGTCAGGATAAGGTCGGGTTCCAGCGCAATCAGCGACTCCAGATTGGGGCTGTCGAGATCGCCGATCACCTTGATATCGCTTACCCCCTGCTCCAGCAGGTAACGTGGCATGGTGGGCTGGCCACGGCCATTGACGGCGCCGATGGGGGTCAGCCCCAGGGTCAGGGCGCTGTCGAGATCGAACTCGCTCAAGGTCACCACTCGCAGTGGCTTGACCGGCACCTGCACCTGTTGGCCAAACGCATCGGTCACTTCACGCATCTCCTGCGCCTGAACCAGCGGGGCGGCCAGTATCAGGATGGCTGCTGCCAGAGAGGCAAAACGCTTCATCATCTCACTCCTGTGTTGTGCTGCTTGCATACAAGTCAGCGGTGGGAAGGTTCGCGAAACGGGCCGATGCCGGTTTCGCACAATCTCAACTGGCCGACCGCCATTGGCTGACTTGGTCATGGCGGCGCGGCACGATAATGGGCGCACCGTCACCGGGGGCATGCAGAATGTCGACACTGGTCTGGTAGAGCCGGTCAATCAGAGACTTGGTCACCACCTCCCGGGCCGGGCCCATGGCGGCAATCTCGCCATTGCCGATGGCGATCAGCTCGTCGCAGTAGCGGGCCGCCATCGCCAGATCGTGGATCACCAGCAGCACGGTTTTGCCCTCGGCGGTGATGCGGTGGATAGCCTCCATCACCTCGGTCTGGTGGCCGATATCGAGGGCGCTGGTAGGCTCGTCGAGCAGCACCATGTCGCTGTCCTGCGCCAGGATCATCGCAAGCCACGCCCGCTGCGCCTGCCCGCCGGAGAGAGATGCGGCGCTCTGCTGCCAGATCCCCTCAAGCTGCATCCGCTCGCAGGCGCTGCGCACCATGCGGGCATCCTCATCACTCCACTGATTGAACCAGCCCTGATGGGGATGGCGGCCATACTGCACCAGCTGCTCCACCAGAATGCCGGCAGGCAGGGTCGGTCGCTGGGGCAGATAGGCGAGCTCCCGCGCCAACCCCTTCATGGGGTAGCTGGAAAGTGGCTTGCCTTTGAGCAGGATCTCGCCGCTTTGGGCTTTCATCTGGCCGGAGAGCAGCTTGAGCAGGGTCGATTTGCCGCAGCCGTTGGGGCCGACGATCCCCACCAGCTTGCCCTTCGGCACGCTGAAGGAGATATCCCGCAAGATGGGGGTCTGCTGATAAGCGAAATGGAGGCGATTTACGGTGAGCGTCATCAGTCAGCCCTCTGGCGATTGTTAACGAGAAGAAACAGCAGCAACAGGCCGCCGAGAATGCGGGTCATGATGCCGGTCGCCACCTCGTGAGGGCTGGCCAGCACCCGGACCAAGGTATCGCTGGCAAGCAGCAGCAAGGCGCCGCTGAGTGCCGCCAGCCAGAGCGGCACCACCCGGTCTTTCACCAGCCAGGAGGCAAGAATAGGGGCCGCCATGGCGATAAAGACCACGGGGCCGCCGATGGCGGTGCCGAGTGCCGCCACCAGAATGGCCTGCGCCAGAATGCCCAGTTGCACCCTATCGCCGTTGACGCCAAGCCCTCTGGCCATCTCGGGGCCAAAGCGAAGCACCGCCAGCGAGCGGGAGAGATAGACGATCCACGGGCAGAGCAGCAGCAACAGGATGGCAATGGGGGTGATGGTGCTGTACCCCACGGCGATAAAGCTGCCCATGTTCCACAGATAGAGGGAGCTCAAATGCAGCAAGGCCTGGGTGGACATCACAAACTGGCCGAGCGCCTCGAACAGTTCGGAGAGGCCGATACCGATCACAACGAACAGATAGCCCTGCTCACCCGGTTTGCGGCAGAGGGCATAGAGCACCAGCGCCGCGAAGATGGCGCCGATGGGGGCCGCCCACCAGGGCCAGCTGCCCACTGTCAGGTAGAGGGAGAAGACGATGATGGCCAGAGAGGCCCCGTTGTTGACCCCCACCATGTCGGGTGTAGCCAGCCGGTTGCGCACCAAAGTCTGCACCAGACAACCGGAGAGCCCCATGGCGGCCCCCGCCACCACGACCCCAAGGATGCGTGGCAGCCGGATCTTGAACAGGGTGAGCTGCTCAAGCCGGGTCCCCTCCCCCAGCAGGGTGTTGACCACCCCGGCAAAGCCGAGCTTGCCGCTGCCAACGCTCAGGGCCAGCAGAGCAAGCGCCAGCAGCGCCATGACCAGCAGAGCCAGCCAGCGCCAGCTGGGCAGATGGATCAGCAAAGAGCGGTTGCCGGCCCGCAGGCAGAGCATATCGGTAGGTGTACGCATCAGCCCCTCACTTGACGGTCAGCAGGGTACGAAAGCCCCCGCGATGAACAATGGCGATCAGCACAGGTGCACCGATCAGGGCCAGAATGACCCCGTTGGGCAGCTCGAACGGCTGGATCAGCCAGCGCGCCAGAATGTCGGCCAACAGCAGAAACAGCATGCCGAACAGGGCGGAGAAACAGACCTGCACCGACAGCTTTACCGGTTCCACCAGTCGGCCACAGTAGGCAGCCAGAAAGCCGACAAAACCGATGGGGCCGGCGATGGCGATGGCACTGGCGGTAAACAGGGTGGCGGCCAGCAGCACGCCAATCCGCACCCGGTTTGGGCGGAGCCCCAGCGCCTGGGCCTGACTGTCCCCCATCTGCATCAGGGTCAGCTGGCGACAAAGCAGCAAGGTGATGACAAACGCTGCCAGCACGAAGGGCAGAACAGCGACGATGGCATCGAGATTGGCCGCCGACAGGGAGCCGAGGTTCCAGAAGCGGTACTGCTCCAGCACCATCTTGTTGGAGAGCAGCAGAAAGCTGGAGAGACCACCGAAGGTGGCGGAGAGCGCCACCCCGACCAAAATGAGCTTGAGGGGGTTGGAGCGACCAATCATCATGCCGAGCCCCAACACAATCACGTTGCCAAGCAGCGCGCCGAGTCCGGCCCAGAGCAGATAGCCATAGGCGGACTCCACCCCGAACCAGGTGAGCCCCACCACCAGCGCAAAGACGGCCCCGGCGTTGACTCCGAGCAAGCCGGGTTCCGCCAACGGGTTGCGGGTCGCGCTCTGCAACAAGGAGGCAGCCAGAGACAAAGAGCCGCCGACCACCATGGCACAGAGGGTGCGCGGCAGTCGCAAGGTATTGAGCACCATGGCGAGCTTCTCGTCATTAACCCACAGGGGATTGTGCGTCAGATACCCGAACACCTCGCGGGCACCATAGACGCCGGCACCGGTAGCCAGCGAGAGGCAAAACAGCGTGCAGAGAAGGAGCAATGCCAGCCAGAACAGATGGGTCTGGTACTTAACCACCCTTTACGACTCCTTGCGTTGGGGTCTGACAACATGCAGCCAAACCGACGTGAAAACAGGGCGTTCTTGTGTCAACGGAAATAAAAACGCCGCCCGGACGAATACCCGGACGGCGCAATACTAAATGCAAATCATTTTTATTTGCAAGTTTGATGTGTGACGGGATCTCTTCTGCTCAGCTATCCATCACATCATGGCGGGTCTGATGATAGGCCTCTTCACTCTTGCCCCGGCGCCAGTACGGCACCGCATAGAGCGACTGACGCTCCACGTCGAGCATGGCGCGGCAATGGCGACGCAGCGGCAGCACCAGCGCCTCCTCCCCGCCTAGCCAGAAGAAACCGCCATCCCGAGAGAGAGGCAAGGCCTGCACATGCTCCAGAATGCCGCTGGTTGCAGGCTCTCCCACAAACCAGTGACAGCGTACGCCGACCGGCAGTGTCAGCGGCTGAGCATCCGCCTGATCCGGCACCAGGATGGCAATCTCCCCGCTGGCATCGGCAGGCATCACTTCGCACATCGCCATGATGGCTGGCAAGGCGGTGAGATCGCCCACCAGACAGTAGTGCTCTGCCGGTTGCAGCATGGGGTTGGGGCCACCCGGCCCGGACAGGATCACCTTATCCCCCGGTTTGGCGTGGGTAGCAAAGATACTGGCTGGCCCGCTATCGCCATGAAGAACAAAGTCGATATCGAGCTCCAGCTCATCACGGCGAAATGCACGGATGGTGTAGGTGCGGATGACCGGCTTGTCCGCCGGATTGCTCCAGCGCGGGCCGCCCGCCGTCATGGCAGGCATGACGGGTTCGCCCTGATGAGGCTGGGCCAGCATCACCTTGATATGGGCGCCGCCGCAGGTAAAGGGATAATCGGCCAGTTCATTGCCGCCAAAGGTGATGCGCCGCAGATGAGGGGTAAATTGTTGCACTCGCTTGACCGTCACCGGACGGGGGCGATTGGGAGGCAGGCTCTGGGTCACGGATAAACTCCTCTTCGAATCAGTCTGCATGCTACCCT
The DNA here is from genome assembly GCF_963878195.1 of Aeromonas sp. HMWF016. NCBI lineage: Bacteria > Pseudomonadati > Pseudomonadota > Gammaproteobacteria > Aeromonadales > Aeromonadaceae > Aeromonas > Aeromonas sp. HMWF016. The sequence continues at coordinate 29,341 of NZ_CAWNWX010000122.1, read as the reverse complement.
TAAATAGGAATAATTATCAAATGAGATCTATTCTCGCCTTTACCCTTAACACGAACCGGATTGGCTTTTTCCCTCTTGCGGCTCAACCGGGCGATGGACACAAGGTGGTGCATTGGGACACCTTGATTCACAACGGAAAGCCCGCACCTCACCTGGATTGGCCAAAGGGTTCCATTTGCTTATTTCGACCATAGTTTTGCGAGATCAAATTTTATTTCTCAATAAGTTTCCTATCCTTAGTTGAGCAGTTAATGTAAGCACAGGATGCCAAACAGGATTGTATGATGGATGACGAAATCCTGATTATTGATGACGACGATCTTGCTCTCACCGATGTGCAGCAAGCGGGCTGGAAAGTGATGATCGTTGACGATGAACCCGAGGTTCATCGCATCACCAAGATCACCCTGAACAAGTTCGAGTTTGACAATCGCCCCATCGACTTTCTGCACGCCTATTCCGCAGCACAAGCCAAGGAGCTGCTGGCGACTACGCCGGATGTCGCCCTGCTGCTGCTGGATGTGGTGATGGAAGTCGACCATGCCGGTCTCGACGTCGTCAAATACGTCCGCGAAGACCTGCAAAACAAGATGGTTCGTATCGTGCTCAGAACCGGCCAGCCCGGTCAGGCACCTGAAGATGACGTTGTCACCAACTACGACATCAACGACTACAAGGACAAGACCGAGCTTACCTCACAGAAGCTGCGAACCCTGCTGCGTGCCAGTCTGCGTTCATATAGAGATATCCGCACTCTGGAGAGCAACCGGCAGGGGCTCGAGAAAGTTATCGAAGCCTCTAAAGGGATCTTTGAGAAACGGGCACTGCGCCAGTTTGTCGAGGGGGCACAGGAGCAGCTGAGCGCCCTGCTCCATCTGGGTGAGACCCAGATCTACGACGTAAAGCAATACACCTACGAGGTGAAGGATCAGCTGCTTGAGCCCCTGCTGCCGGGCCATGCGGCGATGCGGCTGACAGACGCTCCCGAGATCCTGCGCCAGGCGATGGCACAGGGCAGCAATGTCTACAGCACCAACCAGATGGTGCTCTACTGCCAGAACCCTCGCCACCACCTGTTGTTCCATATAGAGACAACGCGCCAGCTCAGCCAGATCGATACCAGCCTGCTCACTCTCTTTACCGAAAACATCATAGTGGCGCTGGAGAACATCCGTCTCAACGAAGTGATCGCCGACAATCAGCGCGAGATCATCTACCGCATCGGTGAGCTGGTCGAAACCCGCTCCAAAGAGTCGGGGCTGCATGTCAAACGTGTTGCGCTCTATACCGAGCAGTTCTGCCATCTGCTCGGGATGAGCGAAGAGCAGAGCGAGCTGATAAAACGCGCTTCACCGCTGCACGATATCGGCAAGGTCGGCATCCCTGATGCCATCTTGCACAAGCCGGGCAAGCTGACCCCGGAAGAGTGGGAGATCATGAAAACCCATGCGCAACTGGGACAGGACATGCTCTCCGGCAGCGACTTGGCGCTGTTCCAGATCGGCGCCACCATAGCGGGCAATCATCATGAAAAGTGGAATGGCAGCGGCTATCCACGTGGCTTGAAAGGGGCAGATATCCCGCTGGAGGGACGTATCGTGGCGCTGGCCGATGTGTTCGATGCGCTGGGCTCTGATCGCTGCTACAAGAAGGCATGGCCACTGGAAAAGGTGCTGGATCTCATCGAAGAGGAGAAGGGACAACACTTCGATCCCCAGCTGGTCGAGCTGATGATGGCCAATCTCGACAAGTTCCTCGAAATCCGCGAGCAGAACAAGGATGTCTATATCGGCGAACACTAGCCCTTCTTTCCCAACTGACATTCGAAAATGCACAATAAAAAACCGCCCAAAGGGCGGTTTTTTATTGTTTGAACTTGCCGTTATTGCTCTGGCAAGTTGAGATCCAGCTTGGCGGCTGGTTGTTCTGCTTGCTGGCTTTCTGCTTGAGCTGCTGCCAAGGCACGTTTCAACGCCTTGCGTTTTTGCAGGATGATAAACCCGACCCCGCCCAGAATAACCAATAGCCCGCCACCACCGGCCAGCGCCCAGATCAACCAGCCCATACCCCCCTTCTCTTCCGCTTTCTCGGTCGCTTTGGCGCTGGAGGTTGGCTCGGCAGCAGAGACCGGCGGCGGAGGTGGAGGCGCCGGCGGGAAGACATTGAAGGTTTTCACCGGCATAGCGATCCTCACTTCACGGCCAAGGCGGGTGGTACCGTAGAGCGCGGCCTCTACCTGATATTGTCCAGGCTCCTTGATGACGGAAAAATCGACATCCAGTTTGGGCGCCGTCGCCACTTCGCTAAACGAGTAGTAGCCTCCAGTCTTGCTGGTGACTGTGCCCTTGAGCGCCACAGAGGCAGGATCCAGCTCATCACGGTCGACCAGTAGTGACAACTTGGCCCCCAGCTCTTCGGAGGGAGGCGCCAGGTTGTAGGTAAATGGATAAGGATAAAGCAGCACATCCTGATAGCGGGCCCGGACAAACACCTGATTGCCGGTACTGAACATGGCGCGATATTTGCCCGCAGGAATATCCTGCAGGATCGCCTCTGCCGTCATGATGCCATCACCCGGCACCTCATCAAGCCCCTTGCCGTCGTCAAGGTAGTGGCCAATCTCCTGATCGAGCACCGTATTCTGCTTGCCAGGGTCGCTGAAGGATTGCAGTTTGACCCTCATCCCCAGATCGGAGAGGTAGTACTTGTCCTTGGGAGGCTGGCCATCGATCGAGAGCCACGCCTTGAGCTTGACCACCTCTCCCTGATAGAGCTGCATCGGCAAGGCGGCGATGTCCATCCGGATATCGGAGAGGATCCGCACCCGGTTGTCAGGATCCACCTCGCCAATTGCCTGCCACGGGCCCGGCATGGGATTGCGCAGGGTAATGAGATCATGCTCCGGTAGCGCCAGCCAGCCCACATCATCCGGCTTGACTTTGCCCACGTAGAGCTTGCTGCCATCGGGGCGCACCAGGATCACCGAGGGGGTGCCCGGCTTGCGCTTGATGATGAAGGTGATCTCCTTCACCCCGTAATCGATACGAAAGCGGTTATCCAGCAGCGGAATATCGGAAGGGGCAAATACCTCGGTCGCCGAAGCGCCGAGCGACCCCAGCAATAGAAAAGAGGCCAGCCACTTGCTCATTGCCGCCACAGACAACTCCCTCCCTTCTTCTGCACCAGATCCAGTCTTGCCTCGTGCAGCGCCTGCACCTCTTCACCCGCTCTGATCACCTTGAGCGCCGGTCGGTTGCTCTCCAGCCGGCGGATACTGGTGTCCTGATTGCTCTCGTTTTCACTGCTTTCGGTAGCCAGATTGAGTTTGGTCTGGCCGCCGGTCATCAGCAGATAGACATCAGCCAGGATCTCCGCATCGAGCAAAGCCCCGTGCAGGGTCCGGTGCGAGTTGTCGATGCCGTAACGATCGCAGAGCACATCCAGGTTGTTGCGCTTGCCCGGGAAGAGATCCCGCGCCATCGCCAGGGTATCGGTGATGGAGCAGATATCCGCGGTCTTGAAGTTGAGCCCGAGCTTGCTGAACTCGTAGTCCATGAAGCTCACGTCAAACGGTGCGTTATGGGCGATCAGCTCGGCGCCCCGGATAAAGTCGAGGAACTCGTCGGCAATCTGGCTAAAAGAGGGTTTGTCGCGCAGGAACTCGTCGGTAATCCCGTGAACCTGGATAGCTTCCGGGTCCACCAGCCGATCCGGCTTGATATAGACGTGGTAGTGGTTACCGGTGAGCTTGCGGTTGATCACCTCCACACAGCCGATTTCGATAATGCGATGGCCAAGGTAAACTGGGCCGCCACTGGTATTCATACCCGTGGTTTCAGTATCCAGAATGATCTGGCGATTCAGTTGGGGTGTGTTCATGATCCAATCTATGTCAAACTTCGGCTTTACTCGCTAGTTTACCCCAAGCCTCATGTTAAAACAGATTGATTTGTATACGGATGGTTCCTGCCTCGGCAACCCGGGCCCGGGCGGTTATGGCGCCGTGATGGTCTATGGCAAGCACCGCAAGGAGATTGCGGCCGGCTTTCGCCTCACCACCAACAACCGGATGGAGCTGATGGCCGCCATTATGGGCCTGCGCACCCTCAACGAATCCTGCCAGGTTCGCCTTACCACTGACAGCCAGTATGTGCGCCAGGGGATCACTCAGTGGATCATCGGCTGGAAGAAGAAGGGGTGGATGACTGCCAACCGCCAGCCGGTCAAAAACGTCGATCTCTGGAAAGAGCTGGATGCGGAAGTGAGCCGTCACCAGATCGAGTGGCTCTGGGTCAAAGGGCACTCGGGCCATCCGGAAAACGAACGCTGTGACGAGCTGGCCCGCGAGGCGGCCTGCGGCAAGGATCTGGCCGAGGATACCGGCTACCAGCCCTGACGGGCCATGCCCGGTGTGGCGAGGGATTTTGGCAGCTGCCAGCGGCGGCGCACCGGGATCAGCGGAAAGCGCCGTTTACGGGCGGCAATCACATAGACAGAAGCAAACGCCCGGCAGTAGTCCCGCCCAACACTCTCCTGCCACCAGCTGTGCCAGCTCTGTTTGCCCATAAACGAGTAACCGAAGCGCTCATCAAACATCACCTCGCACCCCAGCAGATGGAGCCAGTCGGTGACTCGCCCGGGGGTAAACATCCGCGCCGACCAGGGCACCTTGCGCCGCAAAAAAGGGATGCAGTGGCCTATGCCCACCAGACTCATGGGGTTGTAGCCACTGATAATCAGCCAGCCATCGTCGGTCAGCACCCTTTCGGCTTCGCGCAACACCTGATGGGGATCGGCAGAGAAATCGAGACAGTGGGCCAGCAGGCAGGCATCGACACTGCCGGTACGCACCGGCAATGCCATAGGATCGCCATACATGTCGAGCAGCCGCCCCTCGGAGGCGACGCCGACCTGATGGCGAATGGATGAGCGTTTGCAGGAGAGTTCGGCGCTCAGGGCGCCAATCTTGAGCAAATGATAGCCAAACAGGTTGGGACACCAGCTGTCGAGCCGCTCCTGGATCTCGGCGGCAACCCAGTCCCCCATAGGCAACGCGGACCAGCTGGTCGGGATCTCGATTTGTTGTTCGGTACGTGCCACCTGCATAATAGGGCTCAACTCGCGGTTTCGAACGCCATCCTGTTATATAAGATACCCTCCCTAAAGAGAAGCAGACTCATGTATCCAGTGATCACAGTTCCTGCCTTTAATGACAACTACATCTGGTTGATTAGACACGAAAATCACTGTCTGGTTGTCGACCCGGGCGAAGCGGCCCCCGTGCTGGAGCGGCTCGCGGCGCTGGGGCTGGTGCTTGATGCCATCCTCCTGACCCACCATCATCACGACCATGTGGGCGGGGTTGGCGAACTGCTCGAACAGTTCCCCCATGCCCGGCTATATGGCCCCAAACTTGACCCCATGCCAGCCCACCATGGCCAGTGGCTGGAAGATGGCGATCAGATCAACTGGCACGGTCTTGCCCTTGAGGTGATCCATGTACCCGGCCATACCCGCGGCCATATCGCCTACCATGGCAACGGTATGCTCTTTTGCGGTGACACCCTCTTCTCGGCCGGTTGTGGTCGCCTCTTTGAAGGGACGCCGGAGCAGATGTATCACTCGTTGCAACGGCTCGCCGCCCTGCCCGATGACACCCTCATCTATTGTGCCCACGAATACACTCTGTCAAACCTGCGCTTCGCCTATGCGGTCGAGCCGGACAACCCGGCGATCCGTGATCAGATCGGGCTGATCAGCAAACTGCGCCAACAGGGGCTGCCAAGCCTGCCCAGCCGACTGGGGGATGAGCGCAGGTTTAATGTTTTTCTGCGCTGCGAGCTCGATTCAGTGAAATTTTCTGCTGAAAAGCAGGGGCTAAAATGCGTGGAAAATCCGGTAGATACCTTCACGATCCTGCGCCAATGGAAGGATGTTTTTTGAACAAACCTTGATCAGGGGGGGATTGCCCCTTATGATGCGAGCTGTTTTTCTTAAAAATGACCGGAACGAGATGAAGGTACGAACGGCCTTATTGGCAGCGCTGTTGCTCAGCGGCTGCCAAAACCTGAGCCATCAGGATGACCGGGCGCTAACGGCAATCGAGCCGATCAAGTCCCCCCAGGTCAACAAAAAAGCGCATAAAAAACACTCTTCACGATTTCTGTTTGGCGATGAACAGCTGGACGAAATGGAAGATACGGACAATCTGTGGGTGCGTATCAGCGATGATATGCAACTGGAAACTCCGGACAATGCGCGCATCCGCCAACAACGTGAGTGGCTGTTGCGCAATGATAAGCATCTGGCGACCATTGCCAGCCGGGCTGAACCCTACCTCTATCTGATGGTAGAGGAGATTGAACGGCGTGAGCTGCCAATGGAGCTTATTACTGTCCCGATGATCGAGAGCATGTTTGATCCTCATGCCCGATCCCGCAGCAATGCCGTCGGTTTGTGGCAGTTTGTGCCCGCCACCGGCAAGAACTTCGGTCTGCGCCACGACAACTGGTATGACGGACGGCGCGATGTGCTGGCCTCTACCAATGCGGCGCTCGACTATCTGGAGTACCTGAACCGCTTCTTTGATGGTGACTGGCTGCAAACGCTGGCCGCCTACAATGCCGGTGAAGGACGGGTTCGCAACGCCATCCAGCGCAACCAGCGTGCCGGCAAGCCGACCGACTACTGGTCGCTCGATCTGCCGCGCGAAACCCAGATGTATGTGCCAAAGATCCTGGCCATGGCTGACATGATCAGCAATGCGGACCAGTACAACGTCCAGCTGCCGGTGCTCGCCAACGAGCCGAAGCTGCGGGTGGTGGAAACCGGCAGCCAGATCGATCTGAACGTGGCGGCCCAGCTGGCCGGTGTACGCACCTCGCAGCTCAAGGAGGTCAACCCTGCCCTGAGCCGTGGCGTGATGTCACCGCGCGGCCCCTACCGCCTGCTGGTACCGGTTGAATATGCCGATACCCTGGAGCTGGCACTGGCCGATCTGCCCAAGAGCGAGCGTATCCGTACCCGCTCCTATCAGGTCACCAGTGGCGACACCCTGTCACGCATCGCCCAGAATCACGGCGTCAGCGTGAGCGAGCTGAAACTGGCCAACAATCTGCGTGGCAACAGCCTGCGTCGCGGTCAGCGTCTGGTGATTCCGACCAGCGGCCATACTGTCAGCAGCAAGGCAAGTGCCGCCCCGCAACAGCTGGCCAGCCGTGGCAGCAGCCAGAAAGGCAAGGTGAGCTACAAGGTGCGCTCAGGTGACAACCTGTGGAGCATCAGCCAGGCGCACGGCGTCTCCCACGAGGAGCTCGCCAAGTGGAACGGTTTGAACGCCAAGTCGGCCCTGAAACCCGGCATGAAGCTGGTGGTCTATCCCAAGCAGGGGAAGAAGAGCGACAAGTCGATGGTCTATCAGGTTCGCCGTGGTGACTCCATCTCCTCCATCGCCGCGCGCTTCCAGGTCGCCATCAACGATGTGATGCGCTGGAACCAGCTCGACAAAGGGGACTACCTGAAGCCGGGCCAAGAGATCACCCTGTTTGTGAAGAACAACAGCTGATCCCCCGCCAACGCCATTAAAAAACGGAGCCAGTCAGATGACTGGCTCCGTTTTTTAATCCCCTTTACTCGCCATAACACAGTTCGCGCTCTTCATCCTGATAGGGCCGGACAGCACTGGCCAACCGCAGCCACCACCATATCCATCAGATCGGCCAACCCCTTGAGCGCCTTGCTGGCATGTTCTGTGGCCATCCCGGAGAGCAGGCTGGTCACTATAAGCTGGATTTATGGTATTTCCCCAAATGCCCCAACTTTTGCTTATACCGCTTCGCCAACCCCTTAACATGACCAACCTGGCCTAAAGAGAGCGGGAAACACCCTCCGTCCGATCAGCCACATACGATTCACGCCCGCAACCAAGGGGCTATTGCATGGCTTATTCCCAGAGCCGGGTCGGCACCACCAGCAGCACGGTGCGCTGGCCAATCGCCACGTTGGCATTGGGGAAGACCACCGCCTCGCGCGGCTGCTCGACGGTGTAGCGCAGCTCGCCATCCTCGGCCAGCACGAACCCTTGCGGGAACTCGGTGAAATTGTCGACATCGCTGGCAAACAGAAAGCGAAACTGCTCCGATTTTTTGGTGATCACCCGATCGATGGCAAACAGGGTGAAATCATCCGCCCGCCAGGGTTCGAGCGCCACCTCATCTTGGCTGACCAACTCCTGCAGCGCCTGCCGGGTTTCGATAAAGCGGGTCATGTCGTTCTCGCCAAATGGCCGCACCTTGCCCAGCTCCACCGTGAAGGCGTGGGCGCCGTGCTGGCGCGAGCTGTAATAGCTGAAGGTGGTGGTCGGGCTGGCGGAGAGCAGTATGGTGCGCACCCCGCAGGCGCCGAGGAACTGCACCTGCTCGCGGCAGTGGGGCCGCTCGTGGGGGAAGGGATAGACGGCAAACTTCTCGTGGCGCGAGCCGCGAATGGCGGTGTGCAGATCGTAGTGGTAGCGAGGACGTGCCGGATCGGCAAAGAAGCGGCTCACATACTGCTCAAGGCGCATGGCGCGGATCCGCTCCCGATTACAGAGCCCCTCCCCCTTGCTGTGAGCACCGGAGAAGAGCCGGTTCATGTTCTCCTCCACCTCCCGCAATCCCAGATTCATCGCCGCCGGATTGCCAAACAGGAACAGCACCCGATGGCGGGCGCTCAGCTCGCCTGAGAGCAGACGGCTCAGCAGCTGGTTGCAGATCTCGATGGGGGCGGTCTCGTTGCCGTGAATACCACAGGAGAGGACGATATCCTTGCGCCCTCCGGGCTGGCCGCCCGCTCCGCTGGCAGGCTCCAGACAGATGACACCGGTATCCCAGATACTGACCTGCGTGCCATCCGGCAGCGCAAAATCAAAGGGATCGAGCTGCCACTCATGGCTGCGGGTCATGGCCAAAAAATCGTGCTGGGGAATCATCCGTCTCACCCTCTTGCGCTGGAATACTATGGCCGGATTATACGCAAGGCGTTGCGGCTTAAAACCGATTTTTAAACAAATTCAAACATTAACGATACAAATTGCGACAAGGTAAAACGGCAGTAATGGGTGGAACAATAGAGGGATATAAAAGAGGGGAAGCGAGGGCAATAACGGGGCAAACAACAGCAGGGTTGACGGGGTGACCTGATGTCACCCGGCAGTCAGCATACAAGGTCAGCAGATAGACGAGGCATCCATGCCCGGCTGATCAACCACGCCAGAACGGCTTGGTGGTCTCTTGATAACGGTCAGCTTCGTTCAGGCCGATGTCTTTGAGCAGGTACTCGGGCAGCTCGGAGAGCTGGCGACGGCTGCGGCTGCGATCCAGCCAGGTCAGAACGGTCATTTTAACGCGAGCAACCAGATTCAATTGGCTGGAATGCTGGTAACCGGTTTCGGTATAAGTCATGTTGGCCATGATGTGGCTCCTCTGAATATTTGTTTACGCACTGGGCTTCAATTTGATGCGCAAAGCTTAGTCAGGGAGTCAGACCGACTCAATTGACGAATTTTGATACGTTACATTAGTAAATCTAATGTCTAAAAACGGCAGGATTTAATTTTAACGCTTTGATTTTAAACAACTAATTATTTTAACGGTTGGCCAGCAGAGTCGCACAGCATATTGTGCTGCATGGAACCCATCTATATATGCATTTTACTGCTTTACATATGCAGGGGCGGACAAGGTGTGAACAGCTGGCAACAGCGGAGTTACACGAAATTGTTAATTTAATGATCTCATAGCGATCTTTATTTAACATACTGAAACATAAATAAAACCAGCACCTCATCCCCATTCAGAGGCGCACATTGCCCCCTCCCCAAAGTGCCTCTTGGCACTCCAGCCGCATGCTGGTATGTTTATTTATACAGTAGTTTTGCTACCCGCAGGTGATGTCATACCTGATGTCGTCAACAGCGGGTCAGACCACAGGATCATCGATGGATACCTTTACCCCTACCGCCGCCCTGCGTCAACAGATGGAGGCCATTGAAGCCTCTCTGGATCAGCTTGCCACCCTGCTCGGCCAGCTCGAACTGCAGGAGGCCCATGTCTATCCCCTCCCCCCGGTAGCACAAGGCGAAGAGCACGACCCCATCAGCCAGATTGAGGTGGGTTACCTGAGCGGCGGCGAGGCACTGGCTGCCACCCTGTCAGCCTATCGGGATCACAGCGCCCGCCCCGGCTGCTCCACCAAGGCCACCCGTCGTCTGCCGGGCTGGCTGCGCTTTCCCGCCGCCGCCGCTCCGCTGATCCAGCCGCTGGTTGAGGAGATCAATCAGCGCAAGCTCGATTTCAAGGCGCTGGTACAGCAAGCTGGCGGACGGGACGAGAAGTTCGAGCTGGTACATACCGCCCTGCCCGGGGTGATCACCCTGCAGGTCTACCGCAAGCTGACGTGGCTACATGGAGAGCTCCACTCCCTCGGTTTTACCTGGGCCGACAAGCAGACCATCAATCGCCTCACCCGCGAACAGGTGCTGGAGATGCTGGAGCGCAGCCGCCGCTACATACCGGCTCTCTCCAACAACGAGGAGTGGAGCAAGATGGTGGATCAGGAGGTGTACGACATTCGCCGCCTGCCCGCCGATGCCGAGCTGCGGATCCGCCGCCCGGTCAAGACCCACCCGATGATCAACCTGCTCTGGCAGGATCGCACCCCGCGCAAGCAGCAGATCAAGGCGAGCCTGCCACTGCTGCTCTGCTCGGACAGCCCGCCCGCAGTCACCCATCTGGGCAACTATCCCCCCAAAAGCCGGCAGGCGCGGCGGGATCGCAAGATTGGTGGCGAGCCCATCATCGAGCGGTTGCACCTCTACCTCTATCAGGGCTAACGCGACGAGCCTGCTAAAACCGGCACGCAGAAACGACAGAGGGGAGCACATCGGCAAGATGTGCTCCCCTCTTTCATATGGCATGGCCATGTCGCTGGTGCTACAGCGGATCAGCTCATCAGCAGGGCCCGCAGGCTCTCCACATCCAGCCCGCGTACCTCGGACTGGCCGCTCAGCAGACCATCGGCCAGCGCCCGCTTCTCGTCGTGCAGGGCGACAATCTTCTCCTCCACCGTCTGCTCGCACACCAGCCGATAGACGGTTACCGGCTGGGTCTGGCCCATCCGGTGGGCCCGATCGCTCGCCTGATCTTCCACCGCCGGGTTCCACCAGGGATCGAGGTGCAGCACGGTATCGGCCTGGGTGAGGTTGAGACCGGTGCCCCCCGCCTTGAGGCTGATGAGAAACAGCGGTACCGCCTCGTGGCGAAAACGCAGGATGGAGTCCTGCCGCGCCTTGGCCGAACAGCCGCCATCCAGATAGCAGTAGTCCCAGGACTTCTGCTCGATGCGGGCACGCAGCAGGCTCAGCAGATCGACAAACTGGCTGAATACCAGCACCCGATGACCGCCATCGATCGCCTCCTCCAGCAGGGCCATCGCCTCATCCAGCTTGCTGCTGGTCTGCGACCACTCGGGCATCACCAGCTCCGGCGAACAGCAAAGCCGACGCAATCGGGTTAACCCGCTCAATACGTGCATCAGGGCACGGCCATCGGCACTTTGCACCTGCTGCACCACCTCGCGCCGGGTTGCCTCGTAGAGCTGACGCTCCTCGGGAGAGAGGCTGATGTGGTGGATGATCTCGGTCTTGTCCGGCAGCTCGGTCAACACCTCCTGCTTGAGACGGCGCAGGATAAAGGGGCTGATCACCGCCCGCAGCAAGGCCATGTGCTGGGGATCCTTGACCGCCTTGCCAAAGCGGCGCTTGAACTCACCGAGGCTGCCGAGCAGCCCCGGATTGATAAAGGTGAAGAGACTCCACAGCTCCCCCAGATGGTTCTCGATGGGGGTGCCGGAGAGGGCGAGGCGGAAATCGCCGTCGAGCTGGAACAGCAACTTGGCGCGCTGGGTACCGGCGTTTTTGATCTGCTGCGCCTCATCGAGCACCATGGAGGACCAGCGGCGCGCCTTGAGCGCCTCCGCCAGACTGCCGAGCATGCCGTAATTGATAAGGATCACCTGCCCCGCTTTGGCATCGCGAATAATGCGCTCGCGCTCGGCGGGATTGTCAAAGATCACCACCTCCAGCTCGGGGGCGAAACGGGCGACCTCCTCCTGCCAGTTGGTGACCACCGATTTGGGCACCACCACCAGCGCCGGCCCCAGATGTTGGCGCATCCGCAGGACGATCAAGGCCTGCAGCGTCTTGCCAAGACCCATGTCATCGGCCAGGCAGGCGCCAAAGCCGTGATGGGCCAGGGTCGCCATCCAGCGCACCCCCTCCTTCTGGTAATCCCGCAGCGCGGTGAGCAGCTCGGGCGGACAGGCCACCTCCTGCTGCCACTCCTGCTGCAGGGATTGCCACGCCGCGTCCCCCTCGGTGGTAATGACCGAGAGCAGACGGGTGAGCGGGTAAGCCAGCTTGTGGTTGATCCGCTGCTCGTCGTCGAGCATGGCCCCCAGCATGGAGAGCCGCTCCACCAGCTTGTCGCTCAGCATCAGGCTGGTCTTTTCGTCGAGCTGGACGGTGCGCTGGCCTGGGGTCAGCTGGCGCAGGATCAGGCGCAAGTCGAGGATCTGGTGTTCATCAAGGGCGAGCGCCCCCTCTACCTGAAACCAGTCCTGACGCCGCTCGATGCGCAGGCTCAGGGCCGCCTCATCGAGACTCTTGAGGCGCGCACTGTCCTGATGCCAGTGAATGACCACACCGGCATCCACCAGCTCGGGCAGGGCATTGACCAGCGCCAGTGCCTGCTCTCCTTCGAGGCGCCACTCGCTGCCGGGCAGATCGATGGGAAGCTGGTTGCGCAGCAGCTGGGCCTGCCCCTTCTCGGCGGCGAGATCGCGCTGCCAGTAGTGGTTGCCCTTGATCCCCTGACGGATGATGGTCTCCCCCTTGCCCAGAGGCTGGGGAGGCAGCTCGTCAAAACGGGTCACCAGCTTGACCGCCAGCTGGCCATCCTGCCAATCGAGTTGCACCGAAGGAATACCCGGCCAGGGGGCCAGTTCTGCATTGCCGTGCAATCCCTCAACCTGGCTGTGCCAGGGCAGATCGGCGATCCCGTCAAGGGTGCGCTGCAACTCGCTCATCCCCTCGGCGGGCAGCAGCGGGATGGATTCGAGCGCCGGCAAGCGGTCGAGCAGCGGCTGCGGGGTGAGGATGAGCTGCCACAGATCCTGCGCCAGCGGCATGATGTGAGCGCCGCGCGCGGCTGCAGCGGGGATCAGCAGAGCGCTCATCCCCTCTTCGGTCGCCACAATTTGCAGCAGCGGCGCCGTGATGGCGAGCTGCAGCTTCTGCCCCTTGGCGTTGAACAGGCGCGGATGGTCGGCGAGCGGCGCCCAGACATCCCGGGGCAAGCGCCCCATCACCCGCGGCAGGGTGCGTACCACCGCCCAGTCGTGCTCATCAAGCAGCGCCGCATACTGGGTGGAGAGCAGGGTGGGATCGACCCGGCGGCCCGCCGTCCACTCCCCCTTGGTACTGAGCTTCTGGATCTTGCACTCCAGCTCGGGGCCATCGGCATGGAGCAGCCACACCAGCCGCTCCTGCGGCTTGCGAACGCCACTGGCGCGGCCCAGCCCCTGCAGCCAGTTGAGCCAGCTGGCGGAGGCGGCCCCCTTCTCCTCGCCGGAATCTTCCTCTTCCGCGTCATCATCGGCATCGCTGCTGCGCAGCTGGCCAAGCGGCGCCCCTGTGGCCGCCTCGCCCAGCAGCAGGCGCAGCAGATCCTGACAAAACGCCATCAACCGGTGATGGGGTTCGGCATCGAGCAGGTGGGAGAGATCCCACTTGTGCAGCATGGCCACCTGCGGGCTCTGGACGCCGTGACGGGCCAGCGCGCAGAGATCGAGCCAGAGGTAGCCCCAGTGCAGCTCCTCTACCGGCAGTTGCAGGGTATCGAACAGCCCGACCGCCTGACCGTGCCGCTCCCCGGCCCACTGACTGAGCAGGTCGGCCAGCAGCGGAAACTGCCCGCCGAGGCTGCGCTGCCACTTCTTGCGCTGCTCGCTGGCGATAACGGGGTCAGCCTGTTGCAGCCAGCCAAGCCAGAGCAGGGCACTGAAGGCTCGGGGCCACTGCCCCTCATGACCCTCGGCCTGCCACTGACCAAGGGCCGTGAGCAGCCGCTCACCCAGCGGGCCGCTCTCTCCTTGCGAGGCAACCGCCTGCAAAGCAGGCCACAAGAGGCTGGAGTCGGAGCTCTCGCCATCACCGCAGAGCCAGCGCCACTCCGCCTCGAATGCCCGCCCTTGCACCTGTACCTCGGGGGCACAGCGGGTCAGTGCACTCGCCAATGGCCAGCGCTCTTCATAGGGGGCATCGAGCAGCAGTTGCAGCGAGAAGTGCTCCAGCAGCAGTTGCTGCCAGGCAGGGCTGGAGCCGGCCAGTAGCTGATGGGCATCGGGGGTATCGAGCAGGGTGAGCAGCTCGCCGGGAGAGAAGAAGGCCGGGATCTCGCCCGCCTTGCCCCGGCACAGTTCGCGCACCACTCCGTGAACCAGATCCTGACCGGTCACCGAGGAGACCCGGCTCCAGTCTGGAGCGGCGCACACACCGGCCCGCACGCCCAGGATCAGCGCCAGCGTCCCCTCGGCAGTCAGGCTCCACTGCTGCTCCCCACGCAATCTGACAAGGCCGGCGTCATGGAGCCGGGTCAGGTGGCTGGCGAGCTCATGGCCCGCCTCCAGCGTCTCTTGTAACAGACGGGTACTGGCGACACGCTGCAGTTGCAAGGTACTGAGCAGGAGATAACTATCCGAAGAGAGGGTGGAGGCAGACATCAAAACTCACGGGCAGATGCAAAAGCGGAATTTTAACGGTAAAGCGCCGGCCACTCGACCCTTTACAGTGAAATAACTCAAAAAAAAAACGGCCATCCGTGATGACCGTCGAAAGTAACGAAGGAAATAGCCGGATTTACCAGTTATCTCCCACAGCGGGAAAATCGGGAGCGCTAGCCCCTAATTCGTGGAGCCAATGCTAGAGGTTGGCGCTTCAAAAAGCTTTGAAGCGGATCACAGTTGAAAAGGATTTCTGAAAGCGCTTTCAAATTTCAAGCAGGAAAATTGCACAGTTCAAGCCAAATGAGTCACAGTGCGACCAGAAGCCATAGTGCTGATCGCCTGTTGGCTGACAGCTCCATGTTTGATGTTATCAACCACTCATCTTGCCCGGATAACTCCTTTCAACACCAGAAAACATCAAACGCAGCCCCGGTAAGCAAAACAAAAAACCCGCAGAGCCATAAGCTATGCGGGTTTCAGGTATTTCCCGGACTGTTCCGAGTCACTATTTGGCGGAGAGACAGCCCGCCTGAGTCATATCCAACCAAAACCAGCCACACCCTACATATACAATTAAAATCAGCACCTTATAGACATAACCGTCCAACACCGTCCGACTACAAATGACTCTACCCCGCACTAAATGGCACAATGGATGGCATAGTCAATGGCATGCCACATTATCAAGGAATCTTCCCTATGGCACTTCTTACCGATACCAAAGCACGTAATCTCAAGCCGGGTGACAAAGCGGTTGCACATGGTGGCGTAACAGGCCTTGCACTTCATCCATCAACGGCTAAAGGTCGTGGCAACTGGGTGCTTCGTTATGTCAGCCCAGTGACCGGCAAACGCAGAAATGCGGGATTAGGTTCTTACCCAGAGATATCCATCGCCGATGCCACCAAGCAAGGACAGAAGATGCGAGAGCAACTCGCCAATGGCCTTGACCCACTCGAACTCAAACGTACGGAAGAGAGCAAACCCTCTATCCCAACCTTCGAGGCTGCGGCTCGAGAAGTTCACTCCAAACTGCTGCCTGGATGGAAAAACCCCAAACATGGCAAACAGTGGATCTCGACGCTCGAGCAGTATGCATTCCCCATGATTGGCCAGAACTCAATCTCAGCCATCACTCCTGCGCAGATCGCTGAGGTCTTAATGCCGATCTGGTTGGAGATCCCTGAAACTGCCAGCCGTGTGAAACAGCGGCTGCATGCGGTCATGGCTTGGGCCTGGGCGCACAGTCACTGCCAAGCAAATCCAGTTGATGTGGTGAATCACTTGCTTCCACTACAACCCAGTAAATCCGTGCGTACAGAGCACCAACCGGCCATGCCCTGGCGTGACATTCCCGCCTTTGTTCAACAGCATTTGAGGACGACACAACGTTACGATGTAACTCGCTTAATGCTGGAATTCTTGATCCTGACGGCTTGCCGTTCAGGTGAAGTCAGAGCAATGAAGTGGTCAGAGGTAGACTTGGAAGCAAAGATCTGGACCTTGCCAGCGGAGCGCATGAAGGCCAAACAAATGCATCGCGTCCCATTATCTCTTCGAGCTGTCGAGATCCTGATGGGATTACAGGGGTTGCATGATGAATTGGTCTTCCCTTCACCACGGGATCAAGTTCCCCTATCAGACATGGTACTAACGACATTTTTGCGACGGGTAAAAGCGCCAAGCTCTACTCCTAGCCGTCTGGCAACGGCACATGGCTTTCGTTCCAGCTTTCGCGATTGGTGCAGTGAGCAAGGCTATGCGCGTGATCTCGCTGAACGAGCGTTAGCTCATACCGTACAAAACAAGGTAGAAGCTGCGTACCACCGCACAGACTTGTTAGACCAGCGTCGGCCCATGATGAATGCGTGGGCTGAGTTTGTGGCTGGTGACTTGCAGGTTGAAAAGAAGGAAGCGGCCATCAGGCGCTTCCTTCTATGAGCTCGTTTAGCCTGATATGCTACGCAGCCACCTGATGGGCATAAAGCTGATGCGGCGCCTTCCCTGGCCATTGGCCTTGCCTGTCAGGTGGTCTGTTGCAGGTGATCCTGATAGACCTTCTGCCACTTGGTATGCTCAGCCTTATCGCCTCTGGCCTGCCAGAAAGCACAGATGCTATCGGCCAATTCTGCGGCCATGGCATGATCGTTATCACGACGGCAAATCAGATACTGGGCCAACCAGTTTTGGTACTGCTTCATTGATACCTCGTAAACCGCAATCCAAATCAATTGACCGGATCGGTATCTGTCTTGGGCTGTGCGGCACGGTAAGCGTCCATGATCGGGGCCCAATCCATACCGAGCGGTACAGGGTGTTGCTTGAATAGCTCGCCATATTTCTTGTCGAAATCATCCATACCGTATTGGCGCACTATCGACACTCTCTGATCATACCAATCATCGGTCACCTCTTCGGCGATACCACGAGCAAGCAGTAGGTCAGGGCCAAGTTGCAATCCTCCTCCGGTTAGCATTACCTCGAAATAACCACCAGGAGCTAAACCAAAGTAGAGGCGGTTTCGTCTATCATGACGTCCTTCGACTAAATACACCTGACGCATTTTCTGCTCTAGATCGGTAGGTAGATCCACCTTGATGCGGTAGCGCTTGCGATCATGGAACGAAACCATCTCAATCACAGCCTTATCGGGAACGGGAACACCATCGGTAGGCAGGCCACCGCCGCCCGCCCAATAGTAACGCTGCCCCTTGATTCGGTCAGCAAGCAGATCTCCAGCCACTCCCCCTCCAGCCAGTAGAAGTGCTCAACCACCCCTCCTCGCTGGCACTGATGGAGAAGAGCGCAAAGCGGTGATACCCCAGCGGGATGGCAAAGGCGCGCACCAGCTGCTGGATCTCCTCCAGCCGCTGACACCCTTCCAGCGCCACCGCAACCTGCAGCGCACTGGCTGGCGAGGACGACAACTTCATCGCTTGGCAACCGCCTCCAATGGCCCACCACTCGAACTTGACCGGATTGCCGGAGAGGGTGGCCACATCAAAGGCAAAGCCCGCCTTGTCGAGGTGATACATGGGCAGCAGGGTTTCGACCGGATGGTTGCCGGTGGAAAACAGGGTACCGTTGTCGGTGGGCAGATAGCGCTCATCGGCCCCGATCAGCAGGATCTTCCAGCGCCCCTCCCGATAGGGGGCGGGATAGTCAGCTCCTGCAAGATCAGACTTTCGCGAGGTGAACTGGCTCAGGGAGTAGGTCGACGGAAAGAAAGCATTCTGCTCTGCCGGATCCGGGGTCGGTTGTTTATCGCCAACAAGCATATCAGTCATGGGTCAGGCTCCAGTAGTGGTGGACTCGGTCTCACAGTATTGACTGTCAAAGACCAAGTAAATGAGGGTTTTCCCTCAACCGCCATGACGATGGCAAGAGGTGTGACCGCGCTGCGACAAAACCTGAACAGAGAGCCCGCCAGACTTAGGCCATCGCGGCAAATGCCCTGACGATGGCATCCATGACTGCCCTGACCCGCGCGGCATGCTGCACATCCTGATGGGTTACCAGCCACACATCGTAGGATTGCTGTAACTGCCGCTCGGGCCAGACCCGTACCAACCCGGCTTGCTCGGCGAGCGGAACCGCCACCTCGCCAAGCCCGAGCCCCATCAACAGGGCCTGACGCAGCATCAGGCTGGTATTGACCCCTGCAGCGACCGTGGCCCCCTCGGCCGCCTCTTCGAGCATCATGGGCGAGCGCGCGCTCTGCCACTGGGGCTCATACACCACCAGCGAATGGCCCGCAAAAGCGGTGCCCGCTTCGGGTATACCATGGCGCGCCAGATAGTCAGCAGAGGCATACAACCCGACGGGCCAGGAGGCCAGCTTGCGAATAATCAGGTCGGGATTGTCCGGCTTCACCGTCCGGATCGCGATATCCGCTTCCCGCAGGGACAGATTGACCACCTGGGTCGAGGTATTGAGGATGACCCTGATATCGGGATAACGCTGATGCAGCTCGGTCAGGGCCGGTATCAGAAAATCCATCCCCAGGGTGTCTGTGGTCGCCACGCTAACCTCCCCGACCAGACGGTTGTCGACCCCTTGCGCCGCCCGCACAAAATCAATGGCCGCCAGCTCCATCTGCTGGGCGCTGGCCAGCACTATCTCGCCGACATGAGTCAACACATACCCTTTGGATGTACGGAGAAACAGCGTGGCCGCCAGACGATGCTCCAGTGCGGCAATCCGTCTGCCAATGGTGGCCTGATCGACCCCGACCACACGGGCGGCGCCTCGCAGGCTTCCCTCCCGATGCAACGCCAGAAAAATTTTCGCATCATCCCAGTTCATCACAGCTCCCGGTTGGAATGCATTTTTGCATTACAGGTGAGGGATAATACTGCGTTTATTCATCAACAATCTCCACTATCTTGGTGCTCATCCCATCCGGGGAACCTCATATCACCTCGTTACAAGGAGCCGCTGATGCATAACGCCTATTCCATTCCCGCCACCATGAGCGCGGTAGAAATTACCCAGCCCGGTGGCCCCGATGTCTTGCAACTGACCACCCGGGCCACACCAGCGCCCAAGCCGGATGAGGTCTTGATCCGGCACTATGCGACCGGCATCAATGGGCCGGATGTGATGCAGCGCAAAGGGCTCTACCCGCCTCCGGCAGGGGCATCGGATATTCCCGGGCTAGAGGTCGCGGGGGTCGTGGTCGCCAAGGGGGATCAAGTGGCCCATCTCAAGATTGGCGACCAGGTCGCCGCGCTGATTTCGGGTGGCGGCTATGCCGAGTACAGCGTCGCCCACCAGAGCAATGTCCTGCCCCTGCCGCCCGGATTGAGCTTTGTTGAAGCCGCGGCGCTGCCGGAAACCTTTATGACGGTCTGGTCAAATATGTTTGAACGGGGTCAGTTTAAAAAAGGGGAGATCATCTTGATCCATGGCGGAGCCTCCGGCATCGGCACGACCGCCACCATGCTGGCCAAGGCATTTGGCGCCGCCAAAATCATCACCACAGTCGGATCACCCGAGCAACAGGCCGCCAGCATCAAACTGGGCGCGGATGTGGCCGTGCTCTACAAGGAGGAGGATTTTGTCGAGGCCGTGCATGCTGCCACCGATGGCCATGGCGCCGACATCATTCTCGACATCATTGGCGGGGAGTATGTCGCACGCAACTATGCAGCGGCAGCCATCAATGGCCGCATAGTCCAGATCGGCATTATTGCGGGCGCCGCCCCCAATCTGGATCTGTTTCCCATGTTGCAAAAGCGGCTGACCCATATCGGCTCCACCCTGCGCTCGCGGACCCCACAGGAAAAAGCCGAGCTTATCGCCCAGCTGCAAACTCATGTCTGGCCATTTATCGAAAGGGGCGAGGTCAAACCGCAGGTTTACCAGACCTTCCCCCAGCATGAGGCGGCCGCCGCCCACCATTTGCTGGATTCAGGCCGTCATATCGGCAAGCTGGTGTTAACCATGGCGCCGTTGTCGTCAGATTGATAAAGCCCATCGTGGAGCAGGCCGAGGTGGATGCCATCTATACCAAATACTTCCCGGCCTACCTGCCGGCCCGCACCGTGATCGCGGTGCGCGAGCTGCCCGCTGGCGCGCGAATCCAATGGCTGTGGGTTTATAACCATGAACGGCCCAACATGGCGCTAGATGGCTATACACCGAAGCAGCATCTGGCAAAGGCTGCATGACCTCTACTTTTGAATGCCCCTAGAAATGGGGGGATTACCCAGGCAAATAAGGAATCGCTTATGAAATTGGCAACATTGAACAGTGGCAAGCGCGATGGCGCTTTGGTGGTGGTGAGCCGGGATTTGACCCGGGCGGTGCGGGTGAGCGAGATTGCCCCGACCCTGCAGGCTGCCCTCGACGAGTGGGCTGAGATCGCCCCCAAGCTTGAGGCTGTCTACCAGCAGCTTAACGAGGGCCGTGCGGCCGAGGCGTTCCCCTTTGACGAAGCGTCTTGCCTCTCTCCCTTGCCGCGTGCCTACCAGTGGGCCGATGGCAGCGCCTACGTCAACCATGTGGAGCTGGTGCGCAAGGCGCGCGGCGCCGAGATGCCCGAAAGCTTCTGGCACGATCCCCTGATGTATCAGGGGGGGAGCGACAGCTTTTTGGCTCCCCGTGGGCCGATTGTCATGGGCTCGGAAGAGTGGGGGATCGATTTCGAATCGGAAGTGGCCATCATCACCGACGATGTGCCGATGGGGGTAAGCCCGCAAGGGGCCGCCAGACACGTCAAACTGCTGATGCTGGTCAACGACGTGAGCCTGCGCAACCTCATTCCGGGGGAGCTGGCCAAGGGGTTTGGCTTCTTCCAGTCCAAGCCGTCGAGCGCCTTCTCGCCGGTCGCCATCACCCCCGACGAGCTCGGCGATGAGTGGCGCGATGGCAAGGTGCTGTTGCCCCTGCGCACCCATCTGAATGGCGCTCTGTTTGGCGCACCGGATGCCGGGGTGGACATGACCTTCAACTTCTTCGAGCTGATTGCCCACGCCGCCAAGACAAGACCGCTCGGGGCGGGTTGCATCATCGGCTCGGGCACAGTCTCCAACTACGATCGCAGAGCCGGTTCATCCTGCATCGTCGAGCGCCGCATGCTGGAAATTCTTGATTGTGATCAAGCCATAACACCCTACTTACGATTTGGTGATAGAGTGGACATCACCATGCAGGATCGCGATGGCAAGAGTCTGTTTGGCACTCTCTCCCAGCAAGTGGTGCAAGGCGATGGCCAGACAGGGTGATGATCCCCAAGAGAGGGGGCCGACAGGTGGCCAAGCTGCCTGTCGGCTGACAAAGGAAGGACCAAGTATGTTGCAGTTGTTTGGCTATTGGCGTTCATCGGCAAGTTTTCGGGGGCGGATCGTGATACAACTCAAGGGGCTTGAGTATGAACAGCACCCGGTGAACCTGCGCCAGGGTGAGCAGCGCGAGAAGGGCTATCGCCGCATCAATCCGCAGGAGCTGGTGCCATTTCTGGTGGACGGGGGATGTGCAGATCGGCCAGTCCGTCGCCATCATGGAGTACCTCGACGAAACCTATCCCGCCTACTCCCTGATGCCCTCGGCCCCCCAGGCGCGCGCCCGGGTGCGCCAGATCGTCAACATGATCGCCTGCGATACCCATCCTCTCAATAACCTGCGGGTGCTCACCTATCTGCAGGAGCACTTCAGCGCCAGCAAGGAGCAGGAGTCCCGCAGGTATCGCCACTGGATTGACGAGACCTTTACCGCCCTGGAGCAGTTGTTGATGACCACAGCCGGTGTCTACTGTGTCGGCAACGAGGTGACCCTGGCCGACTGTATGCTGGTGCCCCAAGTCTACAACGCTCGCCGCTACGAGATGCCGCTGGATGACTACCCCGCCAATCAGCCGGATGCCAAACCCTGATCCTGTCTCATCTCTTTGTTTGGGGGGCTGATGGCAGCCCCTGCCTGGCAGGGGCCGCGGGCGGATGATCGCACTAAAAAGTGGTAATGGATATGCAGGCTGTGGCTGTTGAGCGCGGGGTTCTGCTCACACTCCTTGTGTTGTCGTTGCTACCAAGCCGGAATAATGTGACACGAGCGAGCCCCTTCGCCAAGGCTCATCTTGAGCCCTTCCCTGCGCCAGCGCCCCATTAAGCTCGCCGGATTTGCAGCCAGGCGCTCAGCTGGTCTTGAGGGTGCCAGCCAGCAATCAGGTTGGCTCATCCCGCCAGTAGAGCTCGCTACATAATGGCAACATCGATCGTTCATTCAGATTTTTATTTCGCCATTTGACATATCGGTTGCGTGATCAGCTACCCACTTTTGGCTATTCGATGGAATTCAGGAAGATTTTTTGTGTTATTTATCGCTACCCATCGTTGCGGCTGCGATAGGGGCTCGCTTTATCCATCTTATTTTTCTCGTGAGTCCTGGGCTGCGGCATATAGCAACAGGCCTGCCGGAGATCGTCACGCCTCGGTGGGCATGAATTGCGTACCGCCACGTCTTATGAAGGTGATGAAGTAAATGGAAGATTCTAGCGTCACCATCAATGAGACGTTGTTGCCCAAATCGATGCAGCTTGAATGGAACTAACTGAGGACCCGGTGATCTGCTCACCACCATCCTCTTCAAGTTTGCATAATGAGCACGTCGCTTCACCCCATCACCAACTGGCCTCAATACAACAAGTCTCTGATTAGCCGTGGCTCTCTCACCTTCTGGGTTGATGCAGGCGCCATGGATAACTGGTTTCACCAAGACCATCACGGGCGACGGGGCCGTAGCCAACTCTACACTGACCAGACCATCTGCACCTTCCTGATGCTCAAGGGGATTTTCAGCCTCACTCTGCGAGCGACCCTGGGGCTACTCGACTCCTTGTTCGCGTTGATGAATGTACCGTTGTGCGCTCTGGACCTATAGCTGTGTCAGCAAGCGAGCACGCTCGGTGACGGTGGCTTATCGACAGCCCCCAAAGGAACGCGTTACCGACTTGGTCATCGACTCAACCGGGCTGAAGGTGTTTGGTGCGAAAGATTCTGAATTGGAACAGCAGCTCGATGCGGTCCTTGAGCCTCACGCGCTGCTCGCCCAGGTGCGCCAAGTAGGCCATGAGGTCGGCAGTCTTGCGCGGAGTCAGCCTGTACTTGTCCAACGACGTGGCCTGAACACCGTTTTCTGCCTGCCACTGTTGCAGGTAGCGCCACTCGATCATCAGCTCGTCCAATTCGATCTGCAGTTGTGCCGCCCGGTTGTGGTCTTGCAGGTGCTGCTTCAGGCGGGTCAGCAAGCCTTGGATCTCTTCTCGAGACGGTGCTGTTCCAGGCGCATTGGAGGGCCATGCAGGCAAGTTAGCGAAGAAGGCCTTACGGTTATCCTCATTGCCAAGCTTGGCTACCAGGTAGCCCAGGCCGCATTTCTCCAGCTTTTCGTAGACATTTTCCACTGCTGCATTGTTATTGGACAACACGGCCACCGTCTGTCTGCGCAACAGGATATTGGCGAGGATGTTGAGGATGTTGAGGATGTTGAGGATGTTGAGGATGTTGAGGATGTTGAGGATGTTGAGGATGTTGAGGATGTTGAGGATGTTGAGGATGGTCTGGGCCTTGCCGGTTCCCGGTGGGCCTTCGATCACGCTGATTTGCGCGCTGAACGCACGCTCGACGGCCTGGTACTGGCTTTCGTTCAGCCCGAACGGATAAATGAGCCCCTGACCTGGGGCGATCGTGCCGTTGCGCCCGTTGCAATAGGCTTGCAAGGCAGTGCTGGCGATGGCTGGCAGTTTTCCAAGCTGAGTCACGACATTGCTGGCTATGTTACGATCAGTCTGCGACTGCGCTTGAGCGTGTCGGGTACTCGCAATCTTCATGAAATAACCGAAGACCGGCGTGTCCTTGAGCGAGGTT
Organism: Aeromonas sp. HMWF016; assembly: GCF_963878195.1. NCBI lineage: Bacteria > Pseudomonadati > Pseudomonadota > Gammaproteobacteria > Aeromonadales > Aeromonadaceae > Aeromonas > Aeromonas sp. HMWF016. The sequence continues at coordinate 5,156 of NZ_CAWNWX010000122.1, read as the reverse complement.
ATGGCGATGAAGACGATGCCATCCATCCTGTGGACATAAGGCCTGCTGGTGCCAGGATAGTACACCACGGCATATCGCTCGCCGTAGATCACCGCTTTGTCGATTAGCTTGACGCCCCTACTACCTGGCTTCGTCAAGAGCACATTGGTCAACTCACGGGTAGGAGACACTCGGCAATTACTGAGCGGGCGAGAGTATTTTTTCTTGGAGGGGAAATGGCAGGTTAGTTCCAGGGCTTGACTGTTATTGCTCCAGCGAATCGTCCAGTCGCTAATTTTTGCGGTCTTGTCCTCACCATCAACCAGAATCGATATCATGTACTTTTAATCCCTAGTCGCATTGCGTCCGGCTTTGCTTCACGTCAAACACTACGGTTTCCAAGGGAGAACATATTGCCATCGTTGCATGCAAGGTGGATATGGAAAAAGGGCCCCTGAGGAATGAGGCCGTGCTGGTGATGCGCAAGGAAGGGCTGGCGCACTGGAAGCAACACTCCGGGTATCACCGTCGCTCGCTGGCAAAGACGGCGCTCTATCGGTTCAAGCAGTTGCTGGCGGGGAAAATCAGCCTGCGTAACTACAACGGCCAAGTGGGAGAGGTCATGGCCTACGTGTGTGCGATGAACAAACTGAATGCCCTTGGCCTACCTGTCAGAAAGCCCCGAGTGTAGCGCTCACCCGGGGCTGGGAACGTCATGACTTGCTGGCTGATTTGGGAAACAACGCCGAGGAGATCCACAAGCCCAATCGTACGTCGCACGACGTAGCGCCCAAGGTTTATCTTCGAAAGAGATCCTGCGTTGTTTGAAACGCTATGTCGTCAGGGAACTCTACCCTTTGATCTTGGCCGATTTAGCTGACTCAGCGCGAGCTTGTTGACATAGGAGCGTCAATGCGGTTGCTGAATCGTTCTTTAGTTCGCTGAATAAAGGAGCGCATCAGAAAGCGGACCTACAAAACCCGTGATCTGGCCCGCGCAGATATCTTCGATTACATTGAAGCGTTCTATAACAGAGTGCGACGCCACAGCCACCTTGGTGGTATCAGTCCGGAGGCCTTCGAACAGGCCTCGTCGTGAGGACAGAATATGTCTACCGTCGTGGGGTAAGTCCAACCATGAAAGCTACGACAATCGGCACTGTGGCACTGTGGCACTTCTGATGCCGTTTTGGGTAGGGGCGACCATCTCATTAACAACGCCGTACCGAAGGGTAGCGACTTGAGTCTGGTGACTCCGGATGCGATATCGACCTTCGAGCGGCAGGTGAATTTCAGGCCCCGCATATGTCTGGAATTCAGACAACCTCAGGTGGTGTCTAAGGGGGGCAATCGGAACCGTCTTTTTGAGCGAATGTTGCACTTCAGAGCTGAATTCGCCGGGGCCTGTCAGAAAGCCCCAAGTTTTATATAAAACTTGGGGCTTTTTATCATACCTCTATGATTTTTTGATTAGAAATTAGTCATCTGTTTTTGCTATTGATTTTTTTGATACAAACAACCCCATGGGAGTTCTGATCCGCCATGAAGAATAGATTGCTTTTAAACGAGCCAAAATTCCCATAAGCTGCGCTGGTAAAAGTCAGGCTTGAGGGGGCGATAAAGATATCAGGTTCGCCTTCTATGGATCCGTCGGTATTCGGATCGAACCAAGATCCTGGGCGACATGATTTGATGTGTATTCCTTGATGAAAATCTTGCAGATGAATTTGATATGTATTTCCTTTCTCAAGCATATAATTATAAAAAAGTTCCGTTACTCCATAAAAATCCCCTGCCTCTGATTGAATAGGAGTACATACCTCATTCTCTTCTTTCTCTTTAAACGTCAAACTAACGCGATTTTCCGCATCACCACTTTGTAATTTTACAGTTGCAGTTACCGTTTCTGCGATGACATCTGTATAGTACAGTGTCGCTGGCAGCAGAATATCAGACTCATTAAGGGTGGCATTACCACTAACAGAAGCAAGAGCTGCAATATCTGTTAGCTCAATACCATTTTCATCTTTTGCATGCCATTCAATAACATTTTGTGCTGTGCCGTCTGCGACTTGGTTATTCTGCGTTACATGTGCAGTCACAAAAATATCACTAGGGATCCCTTTGCCAAAAATATTGTAATGTGAAGATGTACCTTCAAACACTTGACCATTTACGGTATAGCTAAGTGTTAATCGGCCATATTCATTCTGGTGGGTGCCGCCATATAGATTAAATTGTCTTTTGGCAATCTTTAGGGCAATAATTATTTCGGTAGGGTCAGAGATCCTGTGCTTAACATCAAAATCCGGCACAGCAAAACCAGCCGCATTTTCACCACTCAGGGTAAGAATAATTTCATCGCCATCTTGCATTCCTGGCCAAGGGATAATATCCACGATGACAGGGTCACTCAAGTCAGTGAGATATACGTCGGTATTCGGTTGCTCAGGAAGATAAGGAGGATAAAAGTCGCCCCCACCACCCGAAGATTCAGTAAATTCACAAGAAGGAGAGCCTACGTTTCCGACAGAAGTAATTAATAGGCTAACTTTTTCCGCTGTTGTATCTGTTAGGGTCGCACTTGCTTCCCCTTTGGAGTTGGTGTGCATGGTAGTACTTTGTTTTCCATTGGAAAACACTGCATCCCCGTTGTTTATTCTGAAATCCACTTTAGCATTTTCCAGATAGCCATTGTCATCAGTTACAACGGCTTTGGCAATATTAGTACTCACACCATCTGCTTTAGCGCCACTAGTGCAAGATGTTTCGAGCGCCGTATTGGAAAGTGAAGACTTGATTGAGTTCATAACAACTTCCTTTTTCTTAAACGTTAATCAGAATATTAATGCATATCAGTTTTTACATTGCAGCTAAAGGTTTCAGATAACGCAAAAATATCGGCATTCGAGCAGGTGTAATAACATTGCGCTTTTCCGTAATAACCTTCTCCATTAGGTAAAAAGAGATTCTCAGAGGGGATGGTAAACTCAATGTCATTTTTATCGGTAACTTTCTTGTCAAGAGAATATTTTGAACCATTGATGACTTGATTATTAAAATCAGTGCCGATCCAATATACTGTAACAGTATCGCCAACAGCAAATGATTGATTGGTTACTTTAACAACTACCCCAGAAAGAGCATCATCGCTATTAATATACCCATCATTAGCCATGGGTACCGAAGGTGCCTCTAACGTCGGGGATACTGCCCCACTATCTTCAATGTCAATATCCACGCCAGAAGAAATTTGGATGTTAGATGCGATATCTTTAACTTCGTAGTAAACGTGGTGTTTGCCTGGATTAAGCGCTTCAGATGGAAAATTATTAGAAATATCTACTGTATAGGGAAGCTGAGAGTTGTTCTGAATTGAAATTTCTTTAGACATTTCTCCCCAGTAAAATGTAATTACTACATCGCTCGTTACTTCAAAAATTGGAATAATAGTAGTTACGCCGAACAAGAGGTCATAGTGATCAAGGGTACCATCCTCTCCATTTAGTACTTGTGGTTTTTCTAGACCAGTTACGATGAAAACTTTTGCGGACATTCCTGTAGTATCATCACTAGTTGTAGCTGCTACAGTCACTATCCCATTTTTATTACCAGTCAGAATCGTAGTAGCCTTTCCATCTTTATCTGTTTTAGAGCTTGCAGAATCAATACTTCCTCCCCCTGTCACCGTCCAATTGACAGTTGCATTAGGTACTGGCTTTGGTGGGGTGGCATCATCCATTACCACTGCTGAAATTTTTGCTGTTAATGAACCATCATTCGGAAGGTGTTTTTTATCACTCGTACAACTTGTAACTTGGGATACCATAGTATATTTCCTTTTTTTAAAACTAAACCACTATTAATGGTCGGAACAGGCTGAATTACTCCAGCCAAAATACAATATGCAGATGCATATTAATCATTCAAAAGTCTGAAAAAACAATATTACTTCTTACAAGAGAACCAGATGACTCCGGAAGGAAAATTGTAACCACTACTTCCTCTGCATATGAATTTACTATATCAATAGTAGCGGACTTATCATCATTTAATAAAATATCTGCAGTGTTGCTAATATATCCATCTATTAGTGCATTTCCTGATACATGTACCTTGGCTTTTGTAATATTCATATCCGCCGTATTATTTACCTGCATGTAAAATGAACACGGGGTAATTCCATCATTTGGTGCTCCAGTAGTATGATTGATATATTTAATATTTCCCGTCCCCATTGTATACGGACCAAAATTAATCGTGCTTACTACTTGAACATCGGGATGATTGGTCTCATATGCAGTAATGGTGGCGCCACCTTGATGTAAGGCTTTTAGTTTGAAATTTAAACTACCCTCCTCATCTAGGATGGCATTGTAAAGACTGTCTCCAGTCTCATCAAAGATGATATCTTGACCACTAGTAAATAAGGTTAACTCTGTACCGGGACTACCTTTAATTACTCCACGATTAAAAGGTGTAACGTGTACAGCATTAAAGTCATAATTAACTGCACCGGTGGTAATTCGCATTTTCATCTGCGTTGGCAAAACAACAGGCACAATTTCAACACATGCAGAATTGGAAATTCCAACAATTGAAGATTTTGATACCTTGTGACTAAAGCGAACATTAGAAAAATAAAAATCGCGCTCGACATTATAATATGCAGTAGCAGTTCCACCAATAAGTGGCTCTAACTTATCAAATTCAATTAAAAATCCTACCCCGTTAATAACATCTTCTTGCGTAACATTTTTAGAGTAAGTGTCGTTATTTATCAATTGATGTTTTGAATTAAACCCCGACCAAAATAATGTCACCTTATCCTTGGCAAGGATGTTTGAATTGGGAGCTACTAGAACATGTGTTCCTCGATTTGAATTTATACTATCTTGAGTTATCTTGCCATCCGTAGCATCAATGAAAATTGGTGATGGGTATTTTTCACTAGGGTTTTCATTGACAATTTCAATCTTTAAAGTTTTAGAACTCTCTTGGTTGCCAGCTATATCCACAACAGTGTAGAAAATGGCATGAGAACCAATATCTACATTTTTATTAATAGAGAAAATAATTGGTTTATTTATTTCAGTGTTAATGTCAATGAGGAGTTCTTTGACAAGGTCATTATCCCATGTGACTGTAATATAATCACCGATCGCCATGGTTTGATAT
>NZ_CAWNWX010000121.1:0-4570 GCF_963878195.1 Aeromonas sp. HMWF016 | reverse complement strand
GGTGGGACAGACTCTGAACGGGAGTTACACCTACAGCGATGCAGACAGTGATGCTGAAGGTGCGAGTACCTTCCAGTGGTATCGCGATGACATGGAAATCAGTGGTGCAACAGCAAAGGCCTATACCTTGGTAGCGGCGGATGAAGGTAAGTCTATCAAGTTCGAGGTGACGCCAGTTTCTATGACCGGTGAACCGAAGGTGGGGATACCGACCAAATCGGCAGCTACTGCCCCTGTTGTATTAGCCTTGCCAAGTATCCAGATAAGATCATTGAGTACGGAGGGAGAGCCGGATGGTGTGCTGCTCGCAGATGGAGCACCAGTAAGAGTGCAGTACCAATGGAGTTCAAGTATTGGTGCTCGAGAAGGGGCAACCCGGTATGAGTGGCAGCTTGTCGGTGGGGCCGTGTTCAGTACAGATAAGGCACCAGCGCTGCCCTCGCTCTTCAATGGGAACGGTCTGTCGGGTATGTCGAGGGGAGAAATCATGGTTAAAATAACCCCCGTCGACGAGTTCGGCAATGAGGGTGCAAGCGTGATATCGAATACCGTATTGGTGCGTGAGACTATCCCCAGCCATGGCCATACAGAAGTAATTTGGCCACTCGTGTTAGAGTACACAGATGTAGCCGCTGTTCCTGGCTCAATTGATGACGCATGCTCTAGAATAGTACCGGGCGCTTTTGGCCCAACTCCTGGATATCTACCATGGGTGGCCGATAGCTTGATATGGTTTTCTGACGCGCCAAATGGTATCGCGCAGCACATTAGCTACCTTAGTGACACCATCATATCCATTGTTCGCCCAGTAAATATCGGGACACCAAATCAGGAATACAAGGCGTTCCCGGAGGACCCTACTCCCGGGGTTCGTGACTCAATTACATGGTGCGCTTCTAACTAAGTTTAGGCGCTTGTTGGATGGCCCTTTGTTGTTCGACAGTTAGTTGCGTTGTTGCCTAAATCAGCCAGCCCCCAAATTGACCGTTACCACTCATGGCGACTTGGTGGGCTGGCCCTGTATTGAGGTGATGGGATAAGGCGACTAGCCCAAGATGCAGACTTGAAGAAATTGGTAGGTATCAGCTCACTGCGTCCTAAGTAAGTTCAATTCAAACTGCATAGATTTGGGTAAAACGTCTCAGTTAACTCGACCCGAGAAGTCTGTGTATACCCCGAAGTTACTGTCATCCATCTAAAACTGACGAGATTTTTTATGTCATCGTTTAACAAGTGAAAATAACTATGGAAATTTATCTTGTTATATAGATTAATCTGGAGTTTTTTCTAGGTATGTTGTTTTCGAGGCGTGGTGCGGAACTCTAGGTTTATTTTGTTCTGTAGTCCTGTGATGGCTATCATTTCACAACAAAAGAGAAGCGCTCTTGATTGTCATTTACTTTCATTGTTTTAATTTATGGAGGGGGTATGTCGGTATTCCTAAGGGTTTTTGCAATAGGTTATATAGTGTTCTGGGTTTGTTTTTTCATATGGCTAGAATGAAATCGTGTTGGCTTTAAGAGTTTTATGGAGCGGCATTGGAAGTGTAAGCTCTGATCTGCTTTCTCGTTCAGCCTACTAAAAGTTGAATCATATTTATTATTTCTCGTAAAGGTTCGGTGGCGTCTTGAAGGGTTAGTTGATTATAAGTTGTTTTCTCACGCCTTATACACAATCTAACTAAATGCAGTTCTTTTTTAATGGCGCCTATAGGTTGATTATAACGGGTTTATCTTTATATTCAGTTTTTTTTCAGAGATTATTGGCTTTTTCAGATACTATTCAGTAGTGCTTTTGGCGGTAATAAGTAGACTGGATTCGTCAGATATGGGCGCAGGATGGTGCGAGCAAGAAAAATGTTTTTGTGTCTATCATTTTTGCTCTCTGATTTACCCCGTGCGTGCTTTGGCCTGCTAGTTGAAGAATTAGCAGGCCTTTTTTAGGGCTCAGTCTGAAAAGCAGGCTATCACCTTGATGGCTACCATCATGACACCCCAGCCTTTCAACACCTGTTATCCCTCTTTCCCCAGTTAACCCTGCGCAAGCACCGTGTTGCTCAACAGCAACTCATGCCATTACCTCTCTCAATGCACAGTTACCGGCATGCTTCGGGTGCCCTCATTGTCATGCCGATGCCACCCTGCTGGCACCTTGGGGCTGGAGCTGCGGACTACGTCGCTACCGTTGCAAACAGTGTCTGCGCACCAGCGCGATACAACCAAGACGCCTCTGGCGGCACCATTTCTTGTGTACTATGGCAACTCATCAAGCCACTCGTGAAGACGGGATCATTGAAGTGGATGAGACCTTCTTCCTCGAATCATTCAAGGGGCAACGGGGACTGTCGCGTCCGCCGCGGCATTGTGGTGGTAAAGGAGGAACTCGGGGAACCGGACGGGAGTATATTACGGTGATGGTGGTACAAGACCGGGCATGGCCACCATGCAGATTTTCAGTTGGAAGAGTGAATACCGAAATAGTCATTGCGGTTTTGAAGCCCTTTGTCTCGCTGGATGCAGTGCTGTGTAGCGATGGCGCGGGGGGATGCCAGCTTCAGCAAAGTGCAGAGCGTGACGCATCAAGTGGTGCGCAATCGTCAGGGTGAGCGAGTAGCCGGTGCGTATCACATTCAGCACGTGAATGCCTATCACCATCGGTTGAAAGAGTGGATGGTTCATTTCCGTGGTGTGGCGACGCACTACCTGAAGAACAACCTGGGTTGGCACAGGATGCTGGAGCGTTACGGGAGGGGAGTGAATATCAAAGCGTGTTTGCATGAGGCGCTGGGGCTCCCCCATGCAACACATAATTGGGACATTGCTATATAAATACTAGGCGTCATAGCACTGTTGGATACCAAATATGTGAGTAATGGTCGCTATACTACAATCCTAAACATACCCTTTGCTATTAATACATCAAGCCAGATAGGTATGAGATACGAGATAGTAGTAGTTCATTGCTGTAGAATAATTGACTTTACACATAACTAAGTAAGACGGCAAACCTAATATGGCGTAAAACCAATTTGCTCCCCACTCAGAATTTTAAAGAATTTATAATTAGCCATCTATTTACCTGCATTGGCAATATGACATCTCACTTGACTGCACAGTAGATGCCAACATCACTACAGTAATAACCATAGCGAATCAAGCCGCTGCAAAGACAGCTTACAAAAGTCAGCGCTAAGATCAACATATATAATTACATCACACCGGAACCATTTTGTGTTATGTAATTGTCATTGACATGAACTAGGTGTAAAGTAACATCACAACATATGTTTGAATGAGTAGGACTATGAGTGAACATAATGACCCGCAAATGCCAACTGATGAGAGTTTTTTACTTGATAATGGTATTATGTTTGATCCGAAGCTCAATGAAATTTCTTACAATGACAAGGTTGTTACGCTAGCCCATACAGACTCAAGAGTATTAGAGTTATTAATTTGCCATGCAGGGAGCATTGTTCCGCGTGAACAGCTTATCAAATTCTCTTGGAATGGACGGGTTGTTGCTGACACGTCACTGATGAAATCAATATCTAATATCAGGAAAGCTTTTAAAGATCTAGAGATAAGCGATGACTGTGTCGTCACCATCCCACGAGTTGGATACCGCTTGGCTTGTAGGGTGCTAAATAATATTGAACAACAAAAAAGCGAAACTCCACCTAACGTCCATATTGAAGTTGATGTAGACCCAGGCATTAATGTAGAAGATGAGAGCCCAAAAAAAATAACCGTTTTTATTGATTATTATCAAAAAATAATCAAAGGCAAATCCTTTCCAGTTAAACTGAAATACATGCTCATTGGCTTAAGTATATTTCTATTAGGGTATGCACTTTACAACTTCATGTGGTACATAGACCAAGATCTAGATAATGATTTCCTCAGAAGAGGCTATGAAATTAACAACATTACAATTTCAAACAAAAAATACACACTAATAAGACCTGAAAAATTAATGCTCACTGATGATATAAAACCATTTATTTCTTTAGCACCTAGCATGACTTTGATTTATATCCAGAAGAAAGACGGAATATATAATGTTTCATATTCATATAAAGGAAAGTCGATGTCATTTAATTTTAGCGAGAACAACAAATCCACAGCAGTTTGTCGAATTAAAACAATATTATCTGATGGAGAGCATCTATGCGTTATGTAATGCTGTTTTGTACATCATTGCTGTTATTTTTATACAGTTCCCATCATGTCAAAAAGTCTCTAACAAGAGACGGTGAATATCATGCGTCATTATATTTTCTTGGCTCGACAACAACTAATATAAGTATTGTTACCAATATGTATAACAGCAGTTTTATAACGCATTCATACTTAAAGTCACCAGCATTGGATGAGGCCGCAGTTTTTGTTTCTAAAGGGGTGTTCCTTGATGATGATGCGGATGGAAATTATTCTTTAAGTTATTCCATGAAGGAAACTCACCCCCCAAGAGTACTAGAACCACAAAAATCCAAATTCTATTTAGACATGGTTGCGAGAATTGGGCATCCTATTGATGAAAAAATTAGCCTTATCTATCACAATAGAGA
>NZ_CAWNWX010000120.1:0-3531 GCF_963878195.1 Aeromonas sp. HMWF016 | reverse complement strand
TTACTGGATTGCAATTTATGTAGTGATATTCATTTCACTATTAATTACTGTTTCAATGATTGTTTTTTCCTATCAGTTTACTTCTATTGTATATAATTGGGGAGGCGTATCTGAAACTGATCTTAGACAAGTTTCAAATCTGCTATCCATTGCAATAATATCACTTGTCTTTCAAGGCTTGAATTCTTTCATCATTTCAGCGCATGCTGCAAAAAATGACACTATAACGCCGTTGATAATTACAACATCTATTGTGTCTCTCTTTTCCATCGTGTGTTTTAATACTCGATTAACAATCGAGTCACTGTTTTATTTGATGTGTATTTCGTACGCAGCGATTACCGTGTGTTTACTTTTTAGTATTATCTTGAAGCATCGTGTTTTTCTTTCGCATAGTACTTTCCATAGTTTATGGAAAATGTCGGCTATTATTGTTCTATACTCGTTTATAATGTCTTTCTTCTATGACTCCATGGTTAGTTCTGCCACTGCTATTTTTATTACATTAATATTGATGTTATCAAGTTTGTTGGCTTGGTTTTTCATTGACGACGAAATTAAAAGTTTGGGGAGATTTAATAATGAATAAAAAGCTTAATCTGATGCTAATAACAAATAATGTAGATGTTGCTAAATATGCTTCTGGATGTGGTGTGACAAGATTATTTGTGGATTTAGAAATTAATGGTAAATATGAACGGCAAGGTCATCTTGATACTGTTATTAGCCATCATAGTATGACTGATGTGGGTGCTATAAATAAGGTGAAAGGAGAGGCTGAGCTTTTGGTAAGACTGAATCCATACCATAATAATAGTGAGCAAGAGATAAATTCTGCTATTGAGCATGGTGCAGACATTATTATGTTGCCTATGTTTAGAACTATAGAAGAGGTTTCTCAATTTTCAGAATTGATTGCTGGCCGAGTAAAATTCATTCCTTTGATTGAAACAATTGATGCCGCAAACATTGTAAGTGATATAGTAAAAGTTAAAGGCGTCTCGGAAGTGTATTTTGGTTTGAATGATCTTCATCGTGAAATGAACTGCAAATTTATGTTCGAGCCTTTACAGAATGGTTGTATAGAAGCACTCGCTAAAATTGTAACTAATGCGAGAATACCTTTTGGCTTTGGAGGAATTGCTCGCATAGGGGAGGGTATTCTACCAGCTGAATTAATCTTATCTGAGCATGCTAGATTGGGATCTTCAAATGTTATTTTATCGCGAACGTTTCATGGTAACAGCAGTAATCTAGATGATTTAAAAATGATTATGAATTTTCAGCTTGAAGTGACAAAGTTGCTAGATAGTTTTAATGAGCATATCACTCGCTCAAATGAACAAGTCACAAAGGATAAATTATTATTAGATGAAGCTATTGCTACGATAGTGAATGGTTAAAATATGAAAAGAATTATTGATTTATTTTTATCTATTTCTGCACTTTTGATTTTATCACCATTATTTATTGTCATTTCCATGATTATTTATCTGTCAGATAGAGGGACTGTATTCTATACTCAAAAACGGGTTGGATTTGATTGTCAAGAGTTCAGTTTGTATAAGTTCAGGACCATGTGCCCTAATGCGGATAAAATTGGTTCATATTCAACTAGTACCAATGATTACCGTATAACTAGAGTAGGCAAATTTTTAAGACGTAGCAGTCTTGATGAACTACCTCAATTGGTTAATGTTATGATTGGGGATATGAGTCTTGTTGGGCCTCGCCCCAATGTACCCATGCAAAGGAGCCTTTATTGTGAGACTGATTGGAATAAAAGACACTCAATTAAGCCAGGGATAACTGGTTTAGCACAGGCTACATTGCGTTCATCTGCTACTGAGAAACAACGATTAATGTTGGATTTAGAATATGTAGACAGAATGAATATTTTATTTGATTTGAAAATTATTTTCATGACAATCAAGCAGGTTTTGTTTAAGGGTGGAAACTAATTTATGTGTGGTATCTTTGGCTATTTTAGTAAAGAAAAATCATTCAAAGACTTGAGTGTTATTCAATCAATGGGGAATATCATTGATTATCGAGGTCCGGATGGCCAAGGTATCTTTAATTATGCTGGTGTGGCATTAGGTAATCAGCGATTAGCCATTTTAGATTTGGAACATGGACAACAGCCATTTATTTCAAATGATGGTAAAATTATAGTAGTACAGAATGGAGAGATTTTTAACCACGTAGAAATTGCGAATGAACTGAAAGGCACAACATTTGAATGCTTAACTCATTGTGATACTGAGGTTATCCTCAGGCTTTACGAGCGAGATGGTATTTCGGCCCTATCAAAATTAAATGGTATGTTTGCAATTGCCATATATGATGCGAATCTAGATGAGATTTTTTTAATCCGTGATCGCGTTGGCGAAAAACCGCTTTATTATTTTTATGATGATGAGGTGCTTGTCTTTGGCTCTGAGATCAAATCTATTTTAGAATTTGGTATAGAAACAAAAGTAAACTATGATGCAATTGATTCCTACTTGACATTCAACTATGTTGCACCTCCATTAACTATGTTCCAGCAAGTGATGCATGTAATGCCTGGTTCATATTTAAGAATTACCCGTGATAGTTTGCATGTACATCAGTGGTGGGATCTACTTTCTACTACAATAGTAGAAAAGACGGAAGAACAATGGATTGCCAAATTTAACGAGACTCTAAATGATGCTGTTGCTATAAGATTGCGTTCTGAAGTTCCTTTTGGAGCATTCCTTTCTGGTGGAGTAGACTCTAGCACTGTTGTTGGGTTGATGAGTCAACATATGTCTCAACCGGTAAAGACATTTACGATTGGTTTTCACGATCCTCTTTATGATGAGTCTGGATTTGCTCAAGCAGTCGCTTCCCGTTTCTCAACAGAGCATACTATGGAGAAGGTTGACCCTAATCTTCTATCATTTTGGCCAAAGGCGACATATCACTGTGATCAACCTCATGGTGATGTATCATTTATGCCGACATATCGGGTGTCTGAGTTGGCCGCAAAAAATGTCAAGATGGTACTAACTGGTGATGGTGCAGATGAACTTTTTGCTGGTTATGATAAATATAAAAACTTTTTCACCGACGACACTCGTAATTATTCAGATGCATTATTTAGAGAACGTTATTTTGACAGCATTTCACTATTCAATAAGCATACGAAATCTGTTTTATATTCAGAGGCATTTAGAAAACATGTGAATCTTGATTCTGTGTTCAATTTCATTGAGAAGAAATTTGATGAATCGAATAACATGGATCGTATTAATCAGGCACTTTATATTGATACTACATTGCTATTGAGTGGCAATAATTTAGTGAAGCCTGATAGAATGGGTATGGCAGTATCCATAGAGAATCGAGCTCCATTCTTAGATTATCGTATGATTGAATTGGCTTTCTCTATGCCTGGGTCATTAAAGTTAAAAAATGGTGAAACTAAATATATATATAAAAGGGCTGTTAGTGAGTTGATTGGTTTTGAACTTGCCTATCGCAAGAAACAAATGTTTACTGTAC
>NZ_CAWNWX010000119.1:0-1093 GCF_963878195.1 Aeromonas sp. HMWF016 | reverse complement strand
GAATAATAATCTCCCTGCGTTTGCAATGTATCTTTAACTCATCAGTTAATTTTTTTATGCAGTTGTAATGGGGTAATATTTTTTGGTATAACCATTCTCCTTTTTCTGTGGTTTGAACTCCATTTCGAGTTCTTTTTATAAGACGATCTCCAATTTTATGTTCTAATTCTCCTATGCCTCTGCTCATTGCTGATGGTGTAATAGATATTTTTTCTGATGCTTTTAAAAAACTACCCTCTTGAACAGCTGCAATGAATTGATTGACTTGTCTCGATAAGAACATAATAAAATTCCCGGAAATTTGATTATGCTGACTAATATTGAATTAGTACGATTAATTAAAGTTTCACATATTAGTCAACGCACACCTTCTTAACGAAGGCTCCAGATTATTTTAATTTGATTGCTTACGTTTTGACAGTTGAGTGTTTTTAAGAATGATGTAAACGACAATTAATCATTATTGTAGTTAACTTACACTATTTATATAAAAAGCAAGAATAGTTAAAGTTCAATTATTATACTAATGTTTATATGGTTTCCATGGCCATTTTATTATTTATCGATGACTGTCTAATTTTGGCCAAACACGTTGCCATATATGGTAAAGCAGGGTTCCCCCTAGGGTGCTACATAATCCCGAAATTAAGAGCGTCATAATGGTGCTTTGATTCATTTCAAAGCTATATAGCCCGCCGAGAAAACCGGTAAAACATGATATTACTATTTGTGACAGCGCAGCCATCCAACGCCAGCGACGTCCACCAGGTTTGATATCCATCAGATAACGTACTAGCCCCCCCCAAGCAGAAAAGAAACCGACGATAATCCATGAGATGCTTTGAGTGTCATTTGGAATCATTGAACCATTCATTATAGACCTCCACAAAAAACGCGTTAAATATAAATGCCCTATAACTGGCACAACGTTACAGGATGTAATTATTATAATTGATAAGACTTTATTAGAGGGTGAGTTTTTGTCACTCAAACATAATCAAATGTCACCTTTTAAAAGTTAAGATATCAACTTGTTACAAATTAATCTTACTGATGGTCAGGGCCTATTTTTGGTTGTATATCAACTTGGTTG
>NZ_CAWNWX010000118.1:0-4902 GCF_963878195.1 Aeromonas sp. HMWF016 | reverse complement strand
GCTGGGGCGTGACGGGGGGGGGGCATCCTGGCGCTCGCCATGAGCTTCCTTTACCTGTCGCGGTTAAGGCCGGATCTCGACGGCGGCATCTACAGCTACGCCCGCGCCGGTTTCGGCGATCTGGTGGGCTTCTTCTCCGCCTGGGGCTATTGGCTCTGTGCCACCATCGGCGTGGTGGGTTATCTGGTCATTGCCTTTGCGGCGCTGGGCAGTTTTATCGATACCCCCGAGCAGATCTGGTTTGGTGACGGCAATACCCTGGCGGCTTTTGTCGGCGAGTCCTGCATCCTCTGGGCGGTGCACCTGCTGGTGGCCCGCGGTGTGCAGCAGGCGGCGCTGTTCAATCTGGTGGCGACTCTGGCCAAGAGCCTGCCGCTGCTGCTGTTTATCCTGTTCGCCTGCTACTGGTTCGACCCGGTCACCTTCGCGGCGGATCAGCAGGGCAGCACTCTGGCGGTGCCGGTCTCCGAGCAGGTGCGCAACACCATGCTGATCACCCTCTGGGTCTTTACCGGCATCGAGGGGGCGGCGGTGCTGTCGGCCCGCGCCAGAAACCGGCGGGATGTAGGCACGGCCACCGTGCTTGGGGTCGTGTTGGCGCTGCTGCTCTATGTGCTTATCTCGGTGCTGGCGCTGGGGATATTGAGTCGCCCTGAACTCGCGGCCCTGCCCAACCCCTCCATGGCAGGGCTGATGGCCCAGATGACCGGCTCGTGGGGCAAGCTGCTCATCAGCGTCGGTCTTATCGTCTCGGTGCTCGCCTCCTACGTGAGCTGGACGCTGTTCTCGGCCGAGGTACCCTTTAGCGCGGCCCGCCACGGCGCGTTTCCTGCCATCTTCCGGCGCCAGAACAGCAACGGCACTCCCATCGCATCGCTCTGGCTCACCAGCCTGACGGTGCAGACATGCCTGCTGCTGGTGTGGCTGCTCGGCAAGGGCTACACCAGCCTGCTGCTTATCTCCACCTCGATGATCCTGGTGCCCTACCTGCTGATAGGCCTGTTCTTGCTCAAGCTCTCTTGCAGCAGGAAGGATGAGGGGGGGCAGGGCTTAGGCCTGATGCGGGCGGTGGCTCTGGTAGCGAGCGGTTACGGCTTCTGGCTGCTCTATGCCGCCGGGGTGGAGTATCTGCTGCTGTCGCTGTTGCTCTACGGGCCGGGTCTGCTGCTGTTTCTTTACAGCCGCCGTCAGCTGGGCACAGATCTTTGCCTGAGCGGTCGCGAACGGTTGTTGGCCGGAGTGACCTTGCTAAGCCTGATCCCCGCCGTCTGGTCGTTCACCCATCTCTGACATCGAGGCGGTGACTGACCATAAAAGAGAGCGCCACCGTGGCGCTCTCTTGTTATCAGGGATTGGTTATCAGGGACTTGTTATCCGGGAGTTGCTATTCGGGGCGAAGGTTCAGCTGCTGGCAGGTCCGGCCGGTTTGCCAAACAGCACGGCGAGTTTTTGTCGCCATGGCTGGCCACGGGCATCACGCAGCATGTCGCGCCACTCGTGAAAGGTGAGAGTGAGGGGGTTGAAGCTATGGATCGGTTTGGTGATGCCAAAGCGGCACGGTTCGGCCGGATCTTCCTCGACAAAGGTGCCGAACAGCCGATCCCAGATAATCAGCACGCCGGCGAAGTTGCGGTCTATGTATTTGGCGTTGCTGGCGTGGTGCACCCGGTGGTGGGAGGGGGTGTTGAAGATCCACTCCAGCCAGCCGAGTTTGCCCACCACCTGGGTGTGGACGAAGAACTGAAAGCCCAGGCTCAGCAGCACGGTGGCGACCACCGCCTCGGGCGGGAAGCCGATGACAATCATCGGGATCCAGAACAGCCACATGCCGGAGACCGGATACATCAGGCTCTGGCGAAAGGCGGTGGAGAGATTTAGCCGTTCCGAGCTGTGATGCACCACATGGGACGCCCACAGCCAGCGCACATGGTGGCTGGTGAAGTGGAACAGCCAGTAACAGAGATCCTGCAATAGGAAGAGCAGCAATACGCTCCAGAAGTTCAGCTCGATATCGAACAGTCGCCAGCCCCAGAGGGTGTCATACAGATAAGCGATGGCAATGGCTGCCAGCGCATCGCCCCCCTGATGCATCAGGGCCAGGGTGGCATTGGCCAGCAGATCTTTCCACTGGTAGGTGGCGGTGGGAAAGGCCGCCCCATGCTTGCGCAGATAGACCATCTCCCAGCCGACAAACGCCAGAAAGAGGGGGGATAGGTAGAGCAGGATCAGTTGCACATCCATGAGCCGGTATCCATTCAGAGCGATTGCTCTCCAGCATAAAGGATGAAAGCAATATTTCATTAACATTTTCAGCGCGTGAGGGCTGGTAATCGGGAGAGGGGGCTCAGCCTCCTCTCCCGTGGTACGGCACTGGTTACAGCACCTGACTCAGGAACTGGCGCAGGCGCGGGGAGGGGGGATTGTCGAAAAACTCCGTTGGTTTCTCGTCCACCAGCAGTTCGCCACTCTCCATAAAGAGCACCCGATCCGCCACTTCCCGGGCAAAGCCCATCTCGTGGGTCACCACTACCATGGTCATCCCTTCGCGGGCCAGCCCCTTCATGACGTCCAGCACCTCCCCAACCATCTCGGGGTCGAGCGCACTGGTGGGCTCGTCGAAGAGCATGATGCGCGGCTGCATGGCGAGCGCCCTCGCGATGGCCACCCGCTGCTGCTGACCACCGGAGAGCTGGGAGGGGTAGCTGCCCGCCTTGGCCGAGAGCCCCACTTTGAGCAGCAGGGCCTTGGCGCGATCTTCGGCCTCCTTGCGCGATAGTCCCCGCACTTTTTGCGGGGCGAGGCAGATGTTCTCCAGCACCGTCAGGTGGGGAAAGAGGTTGAAGGACTGGAACACCATGCCCACCTCTTCCCGCAGCTTGTTGACATCGCCCGGCTGGGTCAGGCAGATGCCGTCCACCACGATATCGCCGTCGTTGATGGTCTCCAGCTGGTTGAGGGTGCGCAGAAAGGTGGACTTGCCGGAGCCGCTGGGGCCGACGATTACTACCACTTCCCCTTCGGCGACCTCGGTGCTGACGTTTTTCAGGGCATGCACTTCGCTGCCGTAGAACTTCTCTACACCGGTCGCTTTGATGATGGGATCAGTTGCTTTTCGCATATTTCACCTCGAGACGGCGCACCAGGAAAGAGAGGGTACCGGTCAGCACCAGATAGAGCAGCGCCACGGTGAACCACACCTCGAACGGGCTGAAGGTAGAGCTGACCACCTCGCGTCCCGCCTTGGTCAGATCGGTGATGGAGATGACCGACACCAGCGAGGAGTCCTTGATCAGGTTGATGAACTGCCCCGCCAGTGGCGGCAGTACCCGCTTGAACGCCTGCGGCAGTATGACGTAGCGCATGGTCTGGGCCGAGGTGAGACCCAGACTGCGACCCGCCTCCATCTGCCCCTTGTGAATGGAGCTGATGCCGGCGCGGACGATCTCCGCCACATAGGCACCGGTAAAGACGGCCAGTGCCGCGACCCCGGCTGTGAAGCGATCGAGGTTCAGCACGGTGCCGATAAAGAAGTAGACGATGAAGATCTGCACCAGCAGCGGGGTGCCGCGAATGAGCTCCACATAGGTGACGGCCAGATTGCGCAGGGCCGGGTTGGGGGAGAGTCGGGCCAGCCCGGCCAGGGTGCCGAGCAAAATGGCGAAGATGCCCGCCACCAGCGAGAGCTTGATGGTCATCCAGACGCCCCAGGCGATGGGGCCGGCGGTCCAGCTCAGCTGGATATCGAGGGCATCGCCACGAAAGACGGTATCCCCTTCGCTGACCTGCACACCGCTGGTCGCGATGGGCTGGCGCTGGTTGGGGTCGAGATCGTTTTGCAGGAACAGTTTGCCTTTCTCAGCGGCAGTGGTGCCGGCCACCACGGTGCCGTCAAACTCGGCGTAATTCTTCTGTTCGGCCTGATAGGCGATGTACTGGGGAATGCGTTCCCAGCGCCAGGTGTAGTCAACGGATTGCACCGCCTTGTAGATGCCGAACACGGCCACCAGCAACATCAGCAAAAAGACGCCGTGCCAGAGTAGCGGGTTGGGCTGTTTTTCCATCTGTCTTGTCGGTTTGGGTGTGTGCACAGTCACAACCTCTTCTCGTTATTGTGTGGGGTGTTGCGAGAGGGGGCGGCAAGGCGCCCCCTTTTGAGGTTATTTGAGCTGACTCAGCCAGGCGTTGGATTCGAACCACTTCTTGTAGAGGCGGTCGTAGCTGCCGTCGCCCTTGATTTGGCGCAGGTAGTTGTTGAACCAGTTGAGGGTGTCCTGATCTCCTTTGCGGATGGCCCAGGCCAGCGGCTCGAAGGTGAACGGCTTGTCGAGGTGTACCACGGCGCCCTTGTTCTGGGAGGCGAAGATGGCGTTGTAGGGCAGGTCGTAGACGAAGGCATCGACCTTGCCGTTGATCACTTCCAGCTTGGCGTCATCCTGGGTTTCAAACTGCAGCAGGGTGGCTTTCGGGATGAGGCGCTTGACCGCCTGCTCGCCGGTGGTGCCGAGCTTGACCGCAATCTTGTATTTCGGGTCGTTGAGGTCGGTGAAGGATTTGATCTCGGCTGCCTTGTCCTTGCGCACCACTATGGTTTGGCCGACCACGATGTAGGGATCGGCAAAGTTGACCCGCAGGTTGCGCTGCGGGGTAACGGTCATGCCGCCCATGATGACGTCGAACTTGTTGGTCAGGAGCGCGGGAATGATGCCGTCCCACGCGGTGTTGACGAACTCGACCTTCACGCCCATCTCCTTGGCGACCATCTTGGCAAGATCGACGTCAAAGCCGATGTACTGGCCCTGTTTGTTGGTCATCTCGAAAGGTTGATAGCCGGCGTCGAAGCCAACCCGCAGCACACCGCGCTCCAGCACGGCATCCAGGGTTGAGGTGGGGGTAGTGGCGGGG
>NZ_CAWNWX010000117.1:48266-78255 GCF_963878195.1 Aeromonas sp. HMWF016 | reverse complement strand
ATTTTGGTGTTAGAACTAAATGGGCTGACATTCACAAGGTAATAAATACAATTAGTGATAACTCAAAATCACTAGGGCATATTAGGCTTTATAAATATGAACTATGCGATCGACAATTTACTCTCTTAAAAGAAGAAATTGATTGGCGCGAGGAGATTTCAACATTCAGTCTCTTTTAAAGAATTTAACACCGAGCAGCGCTGTGGCGTTTACCTCCCTCAGAACTAGAAAACCTTAAAAGCCGGTTTAGCAGGGAAGGGGGATTCAGTCACTGGTCAATATGGGCGGCAAAGTACCGCCCATCACGCTTTAGCGAACCTTGCTAAAGATTAGCAATATAAGACTGACACATACCAAGAAGCCCCAAACAGCAGCACTGTAGACTGTATTGGTCGCATCCATAACGCTTTCCATTATCGCTCGGTGCTGATCTAAAGTGATTGGCCCAGAAAGTAAAACACTTTCTTTTTCTGAAATATGGCCAAACGATAAGGAGGCTAGACCAAGCCAGAAATAATAACCGAGACCAACAATTACAATCGAAGACCATCGTATGATAGTTTTAACTTTACTTGATAACATCTGAAACCCCACCTAATACGCCACCAACTGAACCACCTGAATACGGTGATAGCTTACCTATAGCTGATGCAACCTCAGCCAAAGTACTCAGGAACGAATCATCATGTGCAGGAGAAACCTTGGTAGTATTCGGATATTGCTTTCTAAACTCAGCAGTCACCTCTACTACCTTCATAGATTTTTCTGAACTTTTCTTAATTAAATAACGCTGCAAAGATACGGGAACAGCAAAATCCTCTTCAGAATCAATCCGCATTTGAGAATTCGTTGTGTATCCTCCTTTAAAAACAGAGGAGCCTGCCATTTTAATACCATCAGTGGTGTGTGTTGTGCAGTTTTTTCCTGTTACATCATATCTATCGATGGTATGGCCATTTTTCTTTGTCATTGCGCCCATATCAGGAGTGGGGGCAGCAGGCACACCATTAGACCAAAGGCGCTCAAAATATTTTCTTGCAATAGCAGGGTCAGCATCAGTGATCATAAATACTCTGGCTGATTTGCTATAAAGTTCATCACGGTAATATTCTCTGGCATCTTCATATTTGAAGAAATTCAGGATGCCATCACCAACAGCCCCGCGAGGGTTCCCTACGCGACCAAAGCGGCCATAGGTGTAGACGAACGGGCTATTGCTTTCATGAACAGAAACAAAAGCATGTCCGGCACCTTTAATCTCTGTCCAGACAAATACGCCATTTTCTATCGGATTGAACGGCTTCTTGCACTCGTTCTCCGAGTCAATCCATTTACCTTCAGCCTTCTTAACCAGTTGCACGAGGCCACCGTTATCCTTTTTTGTGTACTGGATTGGATCACCAGTGGCCAACTTCTTGTCTTGCCACAGGCCCAATCCCTTACCGTATTGCTTCATCTGAGCCGGAGTCATCTTTCCCTCGCACCAAAAACTAAGCAGGCATTGTGCCATGAGCTACAGGCGAGACCAAATTTGAATGACGTAGGTCGTGCCTGATTATCAGGACGGCCAGTACCGCAGACTGATACGGCGCTATTGAGTGATGGGGCAGGGAAGTGATTACTCCTGCTGTTGCGGTTCCCGAAAAATTAGCAGCGGGTTTGCGTCGCTTCGCTAGCACCCTCGCATTTTTCGTCTATTTGGGCAGCTAAAGACGGTTTGGCAGGGAAGGGGGTGATCCAGTCTCTGGGGTAGATGGGCGTGTTCCGCCGCGAGGCTATTGGAGGTCAAATGGACAGCAGAGGGCGGCTTGTAGGGGCTACCGCCCCTGTCCTCTGTGGCATTGACATCTGTATTTAACATAAACAATGCAGTGACGCAGTTAGGCATT
Source organism: Aeromonas sp. HMWF016 (assembly GCF_963878195.1). Classification (NCBI taxonomy): domain Bacteria; kingdom Pseudomonadati; phylum Pseudomonadota; class Gammaproteobacteria; order Aeromonadales; family Aeromonadaceae; genus Aeromonas; species Aeromonas sp. HMWF016. The sequence continues at coordinate 76,366 of NZ_CAWNWX010000117.1, read as the reverse complement.
ATTCATACCCGGACATAAAATTAAAAGGCCGTCTGAATCCTTTCAAACGGCCTTCAACCATCAAGTTCTATTAACGAATAATGATAGGCGGCGGGGGAGGCGGTGGCTCACCTGCCGAGACCGAGAACACAGCAAAGGCATTCATCCCGATAATAGCCAACACAAGCAAAGCGATTCTTTTCATGTGTCTTAATCCCTGACGATTGGTAGCTCGGTGTAAGTGGGGCGGGACCACGGCGCCACTCAAGACCTATTAAAGCTCACCGGCGAGGATACACAAAGGGCACTCCGTAAAATTCCCGGGAATACCGCATAGCAAAATCGCTTTACCGCTTCTCTTCATCCGAGAACTCGGTCTGCGGGACCCGCTGACTCACCCAAGCAGACTGGCATGCATCTCGTAAGCGAAGTGCCAATTGCTTATCCAGAGGGTAGGAGATGTCTCCGGCCACAGCGGTCAGATACGTTAACAGCTCATCTGCATCAGTACGGTCAAAAGTAACCGTGACTTTTTTCATTTTCTGACGAGCACGATATGCAGCCTGTTTTTCGGCTGGAGTCATTGCACGCTCGCCAGAGGATGGCCTGCCACGAGGTCGTTTAGGCTTGGCCTGCTCGGGTTTCGAGGTTGTTTTGGTCACAGTTTCCAAATCAAGATTGGGGATGCTGTCAGCGCGTTGATCTTTTTCGGTAACTGTTGCCAAATTTTGAGTTTTAGTGGGGCTAGTCGGTGAAGTCATTTTGGTCACTATTACCTCTGGTAATGGCATGGCCAGTGCGCCTACTGGATTATCGGATGAGCGCTTGGTCAGCACATCGGCAATCATTGCTGCGTTCTTGGCCTCAATCTGGCGAAGGCCATGATGCAACAATTTGGACGCATCAGGAAAGACAATAGGCTTCTTGGGCGGCCTCGGAGGTAAAGCAACAGCCTCCTTCTCCAACTTATCAGCCGTCATATCGGCCTCAATCATAAGGGCTTCAATGGCTCGCCGCAGCGGGATGGGTCTGCGTGGCCAGACAAGCTCCTCAAGGGGTAAGTCCGCAGGCGTAAGGCCAAGAGCCTCTAATGCCTCGATCATATCGAAGATATTGTCCTTCTTGATAGCCGCAAGAAGGCTGTTATACCGAACACGAAGTTGAGCAATCTGAGCTTTGTAGTCCATGACAAAACCTTTTTAGTCACTGTTACCACCAATATTATAGTAACGGTGACCAATAAATTAAATCATTACGTAACGGTTGCCTTATTTATTTTCACGTAATGGCCTTAAAGCCAAGGGAAGGGATCCCTCCAGAAGCCATTTATGTTCGGCCATCATTTGGTTTCATCTTGCTATCACCGCCAGCAAAGAGGGCGGCGTTCTGTTTACGGCGTAGAGCGTCACCTTCTGGATCGCAGTACACGTCTACAGGCTGGCCCTGATACTTGACCACGGCATGGCAGCCGCTCACCGCATCGACGCTGGCCAGCTCCTCTGGCCAATCGTCTATATCCAAAGGCGCAACCTCGTCACCCTTGCGCAGGGCAAAGCAATACTCGACCCGATAAGAGCCGAGGTTGTCTTTAATCAGGATATGGCAACTGATGATCAGGCGGTGACCTGCAAACGGCCCTACAGAAAGAACCCCGCCACCAGACGCAGCAGGAGCGCCGCTAGGACGTACCCCAGCAGCGGGCGAAGCACCCACCGCCCCAGAAGTCGTAGCAGCGGCAGGAGAGGGTGCAGGGGCCTTGCTAGGCTTATCAATATATTCCGGCTTGATGAGGCCAAAATAGAGACAGAATCCAATAACAGCCAGAAAAAACAGAATTTTAGGATCACGCAGAATCGAGCTACCCGCGATTGTATCCGTGACTTGGCCTGTTGTAGTTGAGTCGTAGAGTTTGAAAACATAGTTGGGCACCTTGTTGAATGGCTTGGCCTGCAATACATCGGACATGGACGCGCCGCTGTTGTCTGCCAGATGCAAGACCGTTTTGTAACGCTTCCCAAAGCCCAATATCTTCATATTGGTGTGTCTGATCGCCGTCTCTGATGCAGCCCTGATCACGGCGTGAACTTTCTTGATGTTCGGGGTGGTAAAGACGAAATCCCAGTTGTGGTGACGGTGCATATCAAAGGCAACGTCAATGGTTTCCGGTCGCCCGTCAGCCTTGGCGACTTCCGGCCCACCCGGATAATCGAGTCGGTCTAGGTCGCTCTGGCGCCATGCAGGCGGGAAGATCCGCTGCACTTCATCGACCAGAAAGAACACCCCCTTCGGAGCCCAGTGGTAGAAGCGGGCCAAGTGGTCGCGGCCCTCTTGGGCTTCGGTGTCGATGTAAGTCACCTTGAACTCATCGGGCACAGCCTTACCGAGTACCTCTTTGCAGCGTTCGGCGGTGAACCCGCGAACGTTGGTGATGATATGGCGGCCTGCCTTGATGGCGGGGATCACATCGGTGTGAATTGCCCCTGATGATTTGTAAGAGCCTGGCGCCCCGTGGTGGATCTTGATCGACATTTACCACCCCATGATGTTCAGCAGGAAGCGGGTCACAAAGGCTTGCGTCAGGATGGCGAGCCCCTTATCCAGATGGATAAAGAGCAGCATCGAGCGAAAGTCAGCGGGGAGGGCATTGAAGGACTGGGAGATCATTTCACTAAAGTGAACGTTCACCAAAATTTGTTTGGCAACGTCCCATGAGAAGGTAAGCATAAACAACTTAAACTCGACCCATTGCACCGCCATTCGCACCGCAAACCATGCTGCAAACTGCACCACCAGATGATAGATATCGTTGAAGAATGAATAAAAGAAGTCACTGAGCCATTCCATGACGTATTACCTCTTGAATACAATTGCGAATGCAATGAAGTAGAAAATAAACATCATCAGTGCGGCGATGATGTCCCAATATTCTTTGGCAGGTGGACAAACGCGATAGTCTTTTCCGCCATAAGTGAATAAGTCGAAGCATTCCATAATTCCAGCAGAGCCGGAGAGCTTAAAATCAAATATATCTTTGACTTCATCGCCAATATCTTTGTATTTATCAGTGATAGCCTTGTTTGCGTCATCCAGTTTCTTTTGGATAGCTGCGATATCAAAGAAGCAATCACCGCCCGCACAGGCCGAATTATAATGAGCAGCCCCAACCGTCAGCGGGTTAGTGCCGGAGCCTGGCATCTGTGAGTAATCGATACCGTCACCGGAACCATTACCGGAACCATCAAGGGCTTTCCTGATAGAGAGCACATCCTCAGCCATATAGCCGATTGATTCGCTCATATCCTTGAGATACTGCTCAGACTGACCAGAGCCGCCTGTTTGGCCTCCTGTCGAACCTCCGCCCGTTGAGCCACCACCAGAAGAACCTGACGACATTTGCTCCATCATCTGACGCATGGCGTAAACATTACCGGCCATGCCATTACGACCTAAAGCCCCCTCAATACCAGCCAAATGCCCTTTAACATCACTCATCTTGAAATCGATGTTATTCAAAGAGCCATAACGCATCGAATCCAAAGTGCCAAAAAGTTTGTCCTCAAAGTCCTTTGAAATATGACTACCAGTACCTGTAGCACCAGAAGCGGAACCAGTATTGGCAGTGTTAATGGATATCTCTTTAAGCAATGGCTCCATACGTGATAAATAAAGCTCAAACCCTTCGAGTTTATGGCCTGCCACTCTATTATATTCTGCTATTTCCTTTAACGATTGTTGTGCAGCCTCAGTGGCATTAACAATGCGCGATGTATCGCCGCTGATCCCGTTGACACGCTGATATAGCATGTCGTTATATTGGGTAAGCGCACCAATATTCTTACCAAGGTTTTTATTGAGCTTGGCAATAGAAGCGGATACAGAAGTCCCTGTTGCATCACCAACAACCGGATTAAAGAAATCCCAATCCTTAGGCAAACCACCATTTTCCGAATTATTGCCCTCGTCCGGTGTATTACCGCTGCCGTCAGAGTCCCCGTTACCGCTGCCATTATCAGTATAATTACAGGCCGTTCCGGTGGTCTCTACTGGCCCCTTGGTATTGGCTAAAGGCAATTCCACACAGACACCTTTGCAATTAACCTCACAACCACCCAGTTGTGATGAATCGAATTTAAGGCAGACAGGTAACCGAGTGGCCATCGTCACGTTTCCCAACTGGACACCGACAGGGCAACCAGCAATAGCAAACGCCAGCGATGGAAATAACAGTAAAAGCCAAGCTAAGCGCACACAGCCCCCAATATAAAAAAGGCGACCGGAGCCGCCTTAAATAGAGAAGGATGATCGCCATCCCTCGACAAAGAACAAAAACCAGAGCGTCCCAATAAGCAGGGACATGGTTTAAGCTTTACGGATAAGGGAAATGACGATACCTGTAGCTGTCACCAGTGCGACTACCAACAACACTTTGGGAGAGGTTGAGGTTACATCGGCCTGAGCTGCCTCCATCGCTTTACCGGCTGCATCCGCGAGACCAGTTCCCTCGGCCATGGCCGCATTAGCAGACAGACCACACACAGCCGCAATACATGCATTACGGAACAAACCTGATACTTTTTTCATTTTTTATCCTCTTTTTGCACCAACAATTACACGGGCAATTGCGCCCAACTTTACGCCTAAGACCCAAATAGCAAGGCCAGAGCCAAAGGCTATTCCCACGGTGGATATATCGAACTGGAACCAGTTTGATATATCCGTGAGTCTGGAATGCTCCTGAACAGTCAGCAGCACATATTTACAGGCATCCCCCTCGGATAAACGGGCATATCCTTCGGCGGTAATATCAAGACAAAGCATGGTCGCGCCCTCGTCGTCGCTCGCTGCGCGCTCTCGCTCCTCCTCCTCGCGGCGCGGTGGTTAGACCGGTTTTTTGCTGGCCTGATAGCCAACAACAACGTTGCGGGTCGGGTTCTGCGGGTCGGCTTCCAGCACCAGATCAATGGCGACCAGCTTGGGGCAGTCGGCCATCTCCTTGATGGTGGCAGCATCATTACGCAGGGCCAGCTGGCGAACTTCGTAGCCCCAAGAGGTGATATTGCACTCGGGCTTATTAACGTTATTGGCCGGAGCCAAGTATTCGACCTGTGCAAAATCATACGGAACCGGCGAACCCGATTTACGAGATACACCAAAGCCATGAGTAACGCGCGTTACCAAGATACCTGTGAGCAGGGACATATTACTTACCTCGTTGAAGAACCATCATTAGGTCGAAATTAGACAATGTTCACCCGATATAAACTCGGGTGGTAACGGCATTCTTAACCGCACGGGAATATCATCTTCTTTTAGATGCGCAGTTAATTGGTTAACAATCACCGCCGGGGCTAACCCTTCAATATTTGCTAACCAATTAACGAGCCGGCCGGCCATGCGAGCCATATTGAATACAGCGTTATCACGACTGGTTTTGAACTTGTTCTTAAATGTGGTCACACGAACAGGTTCGACATCGGCCTGCTTGAGTGAATCCAGCCATTTAGCAAACTGCGGATACATACCGGCAAAGAAAGGATCCGGATTAACCAGAACCTCCAGCGGGATCACCCGGTCTTTGTTATGTAGCTCGCCTTCGGCGCGCACCCAGTTCGGATGCTCGGTCGATTGCATCTGCTTACCTTTCTCATACACCCGGGCACATTTGCCATTGATGCGGCTGCCAACATAGAACGAGCATCCCTTGGTCGGGGCCATGCCATAGCGCTTGGCAATCCCTTTGGAGATCTCGGCTATCACGAACTCGCCCGACTCGATCTTCATCCATGACGGAGCACGGCCACGTTCTGGATGGAATTCCCCAGACTCAGCACCGGAGATCGCATCTTGATAGGAGATCACGTCGCCGCTGTAGTCATCGAGCGCCAAGTCGACCCGGGTGATGCGAATGGATGGAATGTGAGAGATAACATCATGCAAAGCTTGGAAATCGAGGGCCGCACAACCCACGCCAGAAAAACTCACCATGCAGCCATGGTTGGCCGCCCCCCAACCAATCAGGCCGCAGGGCAGGCCATCACAAAGCAGATCTGCAGAGTGGGTATAACCATGCAGGCCAGAACGACGCGGACGCATCGAAAAGCGAGGGGCGGGGATAGGAACCCCAATCCGGGTATTCAGCTCCTCGAGCCACAACTCGATTTCGGCACAGCACAGGGCATCAAGAAACTGAACCCCATAGCAGTCGATCAAATCGTTGTAGGCTTCCCAATACTTGGCGCCTTCGACCACCTCGAACTGGGAGAACTCCAGCAGGGTAGAGCAGACCGTCTTCAGCTCTTTACGGATATCAGCGCGAGACTTGTACCCAGAGTGCAGCACCTGTTCCAGCATGTCCGCCATGGACGGCGTGCATACAGGGGAGGGGGCTTTACAGATCACAGGCTGGGGCGTGGCCTTGTCACAAAGGCGTTCTGTCACCTGATCAAAGCGGGTGAGGGGATTGAACCCAGCCGGGCGTTTCCAAAGATAACGCAGTTCATTGACCGCTGGCGTGGAGAACGCCGCCTGAATAGAGGGATTGTTGGTCTCGAAACGTGGGATCGCTTTTAAGAACGCACCTTGCTTGGCCAGCTCGGTCATCCGGCGTAACTCATCGGGAGACCATGTGAATGACAGATAGTCGATCAGGGTTTTGTTGCCGATAACGCTATTTATCGGCATTACGGCGCCAGCATTATGACCAGTCATCGAAGAAGACTCCCTGATCATAGAAACCTTGCCATGTCTCTTCGGTAACCTCGACCAGCTCGAACGCGGTATCGGGATACGTCATAGAGAGGAACACCCGCAGTTCGTAGAGGTCGCGGAACATCTCAACCTGACCCGCGATACAGGCGGAGTAATCGCCAGTCGGTTCAGCCTGCCAATAGACCTTGCGCTCGGTGAGCGGCAGCAGATCTTGGTTTTGTGGGCTAAAGTGGGTCATGGTTCATGCATTCAAATGATTTGTTGAATGGATTCAATCATACGAATTGTTGAATGGGAACAAGCCGTTTTTTGCCAAAATCGGTATGATGAGCTGATTGTCTAACCACTCAGGAGACAAAAAGATGGACTCCAATACGCTGATTCAGGCCTACATGAGAGCCAAAAAGTACAGCCAATTGCAGGAAGTCGCAGCAGACTTGGGATTTACCACTTCCTATATCTCTGCAGTGAACAAAGGAAAGTCGCAACTCACTGATGCAACTGCAAAAAAGATTGCCGAGGAGATCGGCTTGGACGTGCAAGAAGTGTTGCTAAATCTGGCGGCTGTCAGGGAGACCAATCCAGAGCTAAAGCGTGCTTGGTATGACATTTTAGCGAAGTACACAAAAGGTACAGGCGCGGCTGTAGCCCTTGTGGCTGCTATGTTCCTGACCCCTAGCCACGGGACTGACATGACTGCGCATAATGTATATTATGTTAAATGATGTATCTTGTTTTCTGTTCCCACTAAGTGAACTGTGTATAATGGCAACAATTGATCCTCTCTCCGACCGGATGTCTTAAGTGGCTGAATTAACATCAGAACAATTAAAACCTGCTTTTGCGATTGAACAGTTTCCAACCCTCAGCGAGCTAGAACCCATTCCGTTTGCTGCGCTGCAACCCAGAGCCATTTCTGCCATCAAACGGTTAGCCAGTTTTGATGGTGACTGCCCGGTCATGCTGCTCAACGGGTTCCCCGGCGCAGATTACGAAGATGTCTGCCGTACCCTGATTGCCGCCTCCAACGGCAAGGATGGCGATCTGTTCGACCTCTGCTATACCGAGAACCTCAACAACCCCTTCAAACCGATCTGGTTGCGCCTGCAACCAGGCACTGGTATCGAGTTTTGCGAGATGGTTGGTGAATTGCTCAAACTGATGAGCCACCACCTCGATGCCGAGCGTCTGGTGACCCGCATCATGCGCAAGCAGAACAACGATCCCAAGATCGATGACTTCCTCTCCGATCTGGCCGCCCATGTGGCGCTGGGTTTGGAATTCCAGCATCCGGTGCTGATCAATCTGCTCATTCATCACGAAGAGCAGGAAGCGCCGGTGATCTACGGCCGCGACCTCAACTGGGATACCCTGTTTGGCTCCATCAACTACCAGACCGAGCAAGGCTCCGTCTATGCCAACCAGCATCTGCTGGAGCCGGGTCTGTTACGTCAAGCCAACGGTGGATATCTGATCCTGCAACTGGATGAACTGCTCGATCAGCCTCACCTCTGGTTCAAGCTCAAAAATGCCATGCAAAAAGGCGAGCTGGACTGGAACGCCTATCAGGAAGGCAAGACGCTGACCCCCTTCTTCACGCCGGAAGCGACCCCCATCAAGCTCAAGCTCATTCTGGTGGGCGATCGTCTCGACGTGGCCGAGTTCCAGATGCTGGATCGGGATATGTCCGAGCGTATCTTCCTGCGCGCAGATCTGGTCTCTGAAGTGAACATCGAAGAAGATCTGCAGGAGTTTTTGCAATATCTCGCTTGGCTGCGCGAGCGTTGGGAACTGCTGGATTTTACTCCTGCCGCCCTCGCCGCTCTATGCCGTCACGCCAGTCGTCTGTGCGATCATCAGGAGTGGCTCTCTCTCTCCGAGGTGCAACTCTCCGCCATCATGCGGATGGCTGACAGTCTGGCACGCGAACTGGAAGCGGACGTCGTCACCGACGAGCATATCCGCGGCGCGCTGGAGGAGCAGGATTACCGCCTCAACTATCTGGTGGAACAGTCCGATCAGGGTGTTATCGATGGGCAGATCCTGCTGCAGACCGATGGTGAAGAGATTGGCCAGATCAACGGTCTCTCGGTCATTCAGGTCTCCGGTCACCCATATGACTTCGGTGAACCGGTACGTCTGACCGCCACCGTTCATCTGGGTGATGGCGATGTGGCGGATATCGAACGCAAGGCTGAACTGGCCGGCCATATCCATGCCAAGGCGATGATGATCATTCACGGCTACCTCTCCAACAAGTTTGGTGCCGAGAACCCCTCTCCTCTTTCCGCCAATTTGGTGTTCGAACAGTCCTATCACGAAATTGATGGTGACAGCGCCTCACTCACCGGTTTGTGTGCCCTGCTATCAGCCCTCGCCCGCCAGCCCATTTACCAGCACTTTGCGGTAACGGGTGCGGTCGACCAGTTTGGCAATGTACAGGCCGTTGGCGGCGTCAACGAGAAGATCGAAGGCTTCTTCCGGGTGTGCAAGATCCACGGTCTGACTGGCAAGCAAGGCATCCTGCTGCCCGGCACCAACGCCCAGCAGCTTAACCTCTCTGATGAGGTGATCGCTGCAGTCGAAGCGGGCCAGTTCCATATCCACCCGGTGGATCATGTGGAAGAGGCCATCGAGCTCTTGACTGGCTGTGTGGCGGGTGAACCTGACATGCCAGATACCCTGTTCGGCCGCATTCAGGAACGACTGGATGAGCTGAACGGCAGCACGGCGAAAGTCGGGCTCCTGCGCGCCCTTCTTGATCGGCTGTTTGGCCGCTAATGAAGTGATCGGAGTTGTTTAGCGCACATCTGTACGCTAAATTGGCGCAGCTTTACTCATTTGAAGGAAACTCAGCGTGACCGTAGACAATTCGACCCTGGAAGCCCGCCTTTCCCTGTGTGAACAGGGCAAGAACTCTTTTACCCGTGAAGAGCTGCTGGCTTGCAGCCGTGGCGAACTCTTTGGTGAGGGTAACAGTCAGCTGCCCGCCCCCAACATGTTGATGATGGATCGCATCGTCAAGATCAATGACAACGGTGGCGAGCACGGCAAGGGCGAGATCCTGGCAGAGCTCGACATTACCCCCGATCTCTGGTTCTTCGATTGCCACTTCCCGGGAGACCCCGTGATGCCGGGCTGTCTCGGTCTGGATGCCATGTGGCAACTGGTTGGCTTCTTCCTCGGTTGGAAAGGCGGCCCCGGCAAAGGCCGTGCGCTGGGTGTAGGTGAAGTGAAATTCACCGGCCAGATCCTGCCGACCGCCAAGAAAGTGACCTACAAGATCACCTTCAAGCGGGTCATCAACCGCAAACTGGTGATGGGCATTGCCGACGGTGTCGTTGAAGTTGACGGCCGCCCCATCTACAGCGCGACCGACCTGAAAGTGGGCCTGTTCCAGGACACCACCGCATTCTGATTGATACGAACCTGAATGTGGCGAAAGCCACAACGCAAAGGGGCCACAACGGCCCCTTTCCTTTTGTAATGAGTGTAATGAAGTAACTTACTTCATGAAGAGGCCTGAGCCCCGCCCTTCCATGGCATCTCGCCAACCACCAAGCCAGTGCCCACGGGCATCCAGACATTGATACGGACACGCTTCTTTCTGTTTGCCGACCACGCCAGCCTGATAACCACGAGCACGAGCTCTTTCCAGACGGTCCCGTTTCTGTCTCTTCATCATCTACGACCCTCTTCGTGGAACAAAAAAAGCGACCAATTCTTCATCGGTCGCTTTCATCTTTACCCCAGCAGGGAGGGAGGGTCAAACAAAAATTTCCATGCTAACCCCCCTCTGTGACATAAGGCACTGAACTCAATTAAATTTAAATTACAGGAAACTTATTCCTGATTTTTGAGTCCTTCCAGCTCTTCCCAACGAGCAAATGCCTCCTCCAGTGCCGTCTCGGCGGCACTCAATGCGGCCAGTTTGGGCTGGGTCTGCTCGCTTGGCAGGGCGAAGAAACCGGGTTGGTTGATCTCCCCTTGCAGCGCATCGAGCTCGGCTTCCAGCTGCTCAAGACGCGCCGGCAGACCATCCAGTTCAAGCTGCAGCTTGTAGGAGAGTTTTTTGCCTTTCTTCGGTGCCTCGCTCACTGTGGCTACCGGCTCGGGAGCCTTCACCGGTGTGCTCTTGGCCTGTTGCTGAGCACGCTGCTGCTCACGGGTCGCCATCATGTCGGCATAGCCGCCCACGTAATCGCTGATGCGGCCATCCCCTTCAAACAGCCAGCAACCGGTTACCGTATTGTCGATGAAGCGACGATCGTGACTGACCAGCAGCAGAGTGCCCGGATAGTCCGCGAGCAGCTCTTCCAGCAGCTCCAGAGTCTCGACGTCGAGGTCGTTGGTCGGTTCATCGAGGATCAGCAGGTTGCTTGGCTTGAGGAACAGCTTGGCCAGCAGCAGACGGTTTTTCTCACCGCCAGAGAGCGCCTTGACCGGGGTGCGGGCCCGCTTGGGTTCGAACAGGAAGTCCTGCAGGTAACCGAGGATGTGGCGGGAGCGACCGCGTACCATCACCTCCTGCTTGCCCTCCCCGACGTTGTCCACCACTGTCTTCTCGGGATCGAGCTGTTCGCGGTACTGATCAAAGTAGGCCACTTCCAGATTGGTGCCCTGACGCACCGAGCCACGAGTGGCATCTAGCTGACCCAGCAGCAGCTTGATCAGGGTCGACTTGCCGCACCCGTTGGGGCCGACCAGCGCAATCTTGTCGCCACGCAGCACCTGCAGATCGAGTCCCTCGAACAGGGTGCGATCACCAAAGTCGAGCCCCAATCCTTCAGCTTCGAATACCAGCTTGCCAGAGCGGCTCGCCTCATCGAGTTGCAGTTTGGCTTTACCCTGCAGTTCGCGACGCTGGGTTCGCTCCATGCGCATCGCCTTGAGGGCGCGCACCCGCCCCTCGTTACGGGTACGGCGGGCCTTGATCCCTTGACGTACCCACACCTCCTCCTGAGCCAGCTTGCGATCGAACTCGGCATTTTTCAGCTCTTCGACCCGCAACCACTCCTCTTTGCCCTGCTGGTACTCGTCATAGTTGCCAGGCCAGGAGGTGATCACGCCGCGATCCAGATCGATGATCCGGGTTGCCAGCTTGTGGATGAACTCACGGTCGTGGGAGATGAAGACGATGGCACCACGGAAATCCTTGAGGAACTCTTCCAGCCAGTTGATGGCCTCGATATCCAGGTGGTTAGTCGGCTCGTCCAGCAGCAGCAGATCGGGATCGCATGCCAGTGCACGGGCCAGAGCCACCTTGCGCAGCCAGCCACCGGAGAGACTGTCGAGGGTCACGTCAGGATCAAGACCAAGCAGGGTCAGCACCTGATTGATACGGGTCTCATACTGCCAGCCATTCTGATAATCGAGCTGCTCCTGCAGCTGGCTCATCTTGCGAATGTTGGCATCGGACGGGTCACTCGCCAGCGCCATGGAAACGTGGTGATACTGCTTGAGCAGCTCACCGACTCCGGCCAGCCCTTCGGCGGCGTAGTCAAACACGGTGAGCTCGCTCGAGGTGGGCGGATCCTGCTCAAGACGAGTCACTTTCAGATCCTGCTGCAACACCAGACGGCCATCATCGAGCGGCAGTTCGCCGGCAATCACCTTCATCAGGGTGGACTTGCCCGCCCCGTTGCGCCCCACCAGACAGAGGCGCTCGCCTCGCTCGATAGTCAGCTCGGCCTTGTCGAGCAACGGAAAATCACTGAACGACAGACTCGCGCCGTGCAATGTTAAAAGAGCCATGTTTGTTCCTTATCTCATATGAAAAAACGGGCAACAGACTGGGTCTGCCCCCGTTTCATCGTCAAATCACAAATCAACCCTGACGAGCGAGCCAGCCTTTGAGCTCCACCAGCGTGAAGGGCCAGCCCAGCTCGCGGCCCGCCTCGTCCCGCAGCACCGGAATACGCACCCGATAGGCCTCAAGCCAGCCGGCATCGTCCATGATGTCGCAGCGGCGGGTCACATCGCTTACCCCCGCCTCCTCCACCAGCGCCCACGCCTGTTCGCACAGGTGGCAACCGTCGGTGTGAAACAGGGTCAGCATCAGGCCGCAGCCCCGCTATCGGCATGGGTGATGATCCAGCAGTTGTGGATGTGCTGGTTGCGCTCGAAATCCTTCGGCCGGGTCTTGCTGGTGATGTTCTGTGCCTTGAGACCAATGGCCTCGAGACCGGCCAGATCCATCTTGAAGTGGCGCTTGTTGTTGGAAAAGACCAGGGTGCCACCAGCGGCCAGCAACCGCTTCAAGTGCTGCATCAGCAGCAGGTGATCGCGCTGCACGTCGAAGCTCTCGTCCATCCGCTTGGAGTTGGAGAAGGTGGGCGGATCGATGAAGATGAGGTCGTACTGCTCGTCCGCTTCCGACAGCCACTTCAGGCAGTCGGCCTGCACAAATTTGTGCTCCCGACCCACCAGCGAGTTTAGGCGCATGTTGTCCTGAGCCCAGTTGAGGTAGGTGCGCGACATGTCCACCGTGGTGGTTTCGCTGGCACCGCCAAGACCTGCGTGCACAGTGGCACTGCCGGTATAGGCGAACAGGTTGAGGAAGCGCTTGCCCTTGGCCATCTGACCCAGCATGCGGCGGGTCTGACGGTGGTCGAGGAACAGCCCGGTATCCAGATAGTCGTAGAGGTTGACCCACAGACGGGCACCGTACTCCTGCACTTCCATCCGGTGCTGCTCTTCGGAGAGCTTCTGATACTGCTGTTTGCCTTCCTGACGCTCACGCACCTTCAGGATCACCTTCTCGCCGTCCATGCCGGTCACCTTGATGGCGGCCTGCACCATGTCGAGCAGACGCTGACGAGTCTTCTGGGCGGGGATGTCCTTGGGCGCGGCATACTCCTGCACCACCAGATAGTCCTGATAGCGGTCGATGGCGGCGTTGTATTCCGGCAAGTCGGCATCATAGAGACGGTAGCAGTCGAGATTCTCTTTCTTGGCCCACTTCTCGAGCGCCTTCAGATTCTTGCGCAGACGGTTGGCAAAGTCCTGCGCCACCTCTTTTTGCGAGGCGACGGCATCGAGCGCGATCTGGTAGTTACGCAGCTGACACTCGAGGGCTCCGTTGAACAGACGATATTGCTTGTCGGCACGCAGGCGCAGACAGCTGAGCAGTTCAGGAGATGCGGACAGAATGGAGACTCTCCACCCCTGGAAGCTGCGACGCAGGGCATCGCCGAGAGCCTGATGCACTTCCAGCAGGGCCGGGAATTCGCCAAGACGCTCGCCATAGGGCGGGTTGGAGATCAGCATACCGACCTGACGAGCCTCGCCTTCCACAGCCGGCATCGGCAGCGGATTTTCCAGCTGGGTCACATCAGCCTGCTTGAAGGTGATGAGATGGGCGACACCGGCGGCTTTGGCGTTGTCACGGGCTTTGAGCAGCACGCGGGAGTCGGCATCACAACCAAACAGTTTCACCTCGCAGCGCTGCATGCCGCGTTTGGCGCGCACTTGCGCTTCCATCATCAGGCTCTGCCACAGCTCGCTATCGTGCTGCAGCCAGCGATCGAAACCGAAGCGTTCGCGGCGCAGGGCCGGCGCCATGTCGGCGGCGATAAAGGCCGCTTCGATCAGCAGAGTACCGGAGCCGCACATCGGGTCCATCATGGGCTCGCCGGCCCAACCGCTACGGGCGATCATGGCGACCGCCAGGTTCTCTTTGAGCGGTGCTTCACCGGTGCCCTGACGATAGAAACGCTGATGCAGCGCAGGGCCTGACAAGTCCAGCGTGATATTGGCCTTGCCTTTGCCCAGATGCGCCATGATGCGAATATCCGGGGATTTTTTGTCAACGTCCGGGCGCACATGACCGCGCTTGGTAAAGCGATCGACGATGGCATCCTTGATCTTCAGGGCGCCATATTGGGTATTGCGAATGGAGGCGTTGGTACCGGTAAAGTCCACCGCAATGGTGGCGGTGCCGGAGAAGTGCTCTTCCCAAGGAATGGTGTGGGCACCGAGATAGAGATCCAGATCGTCGTTCATCTGGAATTCGGAGAGCACCAGTACGATGCGGGAAGCCAGACGGCTCCAGAGACAGGCCTTGTAGCCCACCGCAAGTTCGCCTTTGAAGTGGACGCCGGCCACGGTCTCACGGACCTGCTCTGCACCCAGATTGGTCAGCTCGTCGGCCAACAGGTTTTCCAGCCCCTTGGGGCAGGTTGCAAAAAATTCTTTCATCACGCTCACGGGGAACCCATAAAAATAGTCCCGCATTATACCTCATCAGGTCACTCTGAGCATGCAAAAGTGGCTGACAATGACAGGAGATACGGCGTGATAAGTGCCTATTGAACCCTTTCCGTAGTACCTTAAAAAGCGCAAGTCCTCCCCTTCCCCGATTTTTGTCCTGCACACGTCGATCCAGTTTTAAAAAATCCACACACATCAACTTATTGGACAACAATTAGGAGGTCTCGACCCATGTCACCCGGATATCTATAACGCCTGTGAACGAGTCACCTTTATGACCAAAACCATCCTTGTTGTGGAAGACTCCGCCAGCATCAGAGCCACCATTACCATGACGCTGCAAAGCGCCGGTTTTAGCGTGATCGAAGCGGATGATGGAAATGCGGCCCTCTCTCGCCTCGATGGCCAGCGGGTACATCTCATCATTTCCGATCTCAACATGCCCGGCATGGACGGAATGACGCTGCTGCGCCATCTCAAGGCGCAGGCAACCACCCGCTATATCCCATTCATCATGCTGACGACGGAAAACTCGCCCGAGATCCGCCAGGAGGGGTTCGATGCCGGCGCCCGTGTCTGGCTGACCAAGCCATTCGAGCCGCTGAAGCTTATCGATGATGTCTACAAGGTGGTGCAACCATGATACGGGAGCACAAGGTATGAGTTTTGAACTGGATATTATGCACGCACCTCCCGCAGCAATTCTCACTGGGGAGTTCACCATCATGACGGTGGCAGAGTTGCAAGACGATCTCTTCGGTCTGCTCAACTTTCCTGTTGCCCTGCTGGATTTGAGCCAGCTTGAAGCGCTCGATAGCTGCGGCGCGCAGCTTATCGCCCTCCTCCAGCAAGAGGCCAATACCCAAGGCAAGCGGCTGCGGATCAAGACGGGAGATGGCAGTGAAGCCGAACTGGCGCTGGGTCAGCTCGGACTGCTTTCGTCCCTCACCAGAGCGGAGGGGCCCGATGGACGTCAATAAAGCGCGCGCCCTCTTTTTCGAGGAGGCTTACGAGCAGTGTGATCATCTGGAGCAGGCGCTCCTTGATCGCGAAAGCTACCCGGCTAATTCAGAAACCTACAATCTGATGTTTCGCACTGCCCATACCATCAAGGGTTCAGCCAGCATGCTGGGCCTCACCATGCTGGTGCGCTTCGCCCACGCCATGGAGAACATGCTGGCGCGGCTTCGCAGCGGCGAGTTACAGCTCGATGAGCATCTGATCAACCTGCTGCTGGCCTGCAATGATCAGCTGCGCGATCTGTTGCAAGGGGCCGAGCACAACCCCGAGCTGCCACAGACCGAGACCCAGCAGATCCTGGCCCTGCTTTCCCAACTGCAGGGCCATCAAAGTTTGCCAACCCAACCTGTCGTAGTGCCGCCACAGAGCGTTATTCCTTCGCAAGATCTCAGGCGCTGGCATCTCTCTGTGCGTTTTTATCCTGCGCTCTATCAGGATGGCTTCGACCTGCTGGCCTTTATCCGCTATCTCGGCAATCTGGGAGAGATCGTCTTCATCGAACCGGTCTGGCACGAATGGCCGCCTTTGCAATTGCTCGACCCGACCGAATGTTTCCTTGGCTATGAGATTGGCCTGCACAGTGCTGAATCCCCCGAGCGGATCCGTAGTACCTTCGACTTTGTCGCTCATGCCAGCATCATCTGCCTGCTGACGCCTCATCAGGATCTCGCCGAGTTTGCGGCGCAAGGTGAACGGCTGGCCCAGTGGCGCAACGAACCGCTGACGGCCCAGCTTGCCCGCTGGGAGGCTGCCGACGTCCTGAGCCGTGAAGAAGCGGCCGCCATTGAGCGGGGCGACTATCGCCGCGGCCAAACCAACGAACCAGACAGCGCATCCGCCGACACTTCGCCATCATTTTCACAACCTGCGCAGCCAGAGCCGGAACAGCCGGTAACACCTCAGCCCAAGCCAGCCTCGCTGCGCAGTGAAGGGCACTATATCCGCATTGAGGCCGCCAAGCTGGACAGGCTGATCAACCGGGTCGGCGAACTGGTGATCGCCACCTCCGCGACAACCCTGCAGGCCAGATTGCGAGGAGATGCGGAGCTGGTCGAGTCGGTGGCCGCGGTCAATACGCTGGTCGAGGGGATCCGCGACGACGCCCTTACCCTGCGCATGGTGCCCATCAACGAGATCTTCAATCGCTTTCCCCGGCTGGTGCACGAGCTCTCCCAGCAGACCGGCAAGAACATCAGCCTGCACATCAACAACGCCGAAACCGATATCGACAAATCCATGGTCGAGAAACTGACCGATCCCCTGATGCATCTGGTGCGCAACGCCGTCGATCACGGTATCGAGAATGAGGCGCAGCGCCTTGAAGCTGGCAAGGCGGCTGGCGGCGTGGTCACCCTGAACGCCTATCACGACGCAGGCGCCGTAGTGGTTGAAGTGAGCGACGATGGTCGCGGTATCGATCGCGACAAGATCCTGGCCAAGGCCCAGACGATGGGCATGGCTCAGGAGGGAAAAGTCCTGAGCGAGCAGGAGATATTCCAGTTCCTGTTCCAACCCGGCTTCTCAACTGCCAGCGGTGTCAGCGATCTCTCGGGTCGCGGTGTCGGGCTCGATGTGGTCAAACGCAATCTGGAGTCCCTGCGGGGCGAGACCACCATCGAGAGCCATCCTGGCCGCGGCACGACCTTCCGCCTGCGGCTCCCGCTAACCCTCGCCATCATCGACGGTTTTCGCATCGAGGTGGATCACTCTTCTCTGGTGATCCCCCTCGACATGATGCTCGAGTGCATTGATCTGCCGCCGGATGCGCTCGATACCCCCTCGCGCCAGATCAATATCCGTGGCGAGTGGGTGCCTTTTATCGTGCTGCGCGAGCTGTTTGCCCTTCCCCCCGCCGACGAGCCCGAGTTTGTCGTCATCGTCGACTATGCCGACAACCGCGCCGGCATTGTGGTGGATCGCCTGATTGGCGAAGTGCAGGCGGTGATCAAACCACTCGGAGAGCTGTTCAGAACGCTGCGATATGTCAGCGGTTCAACCATTTTGGGCAATGGCCAGCCGGCCCTCATTCTTGATGTACCACAGCTTATCGAGCTGGCCAGGCGACGGGAGTTGCACTTGATCCACCAGCATGCCGATACCCTCTCCGGCAGCAGAACCTGATTGACCACATACTGTTATCAACCGCTTTAACGGAGTCAAAACCATGGACTGGTTTCACAACTTGCAAGTCAGAACAAAACTGGTGCTCTCGTTTTCCATTTTGATGGTGCTGCTGGTGACCTTGACCGTCACCAGCTACTACTCCACCAAAACGATGACACTGCTGGTTAAAAACATGCACGCCAACCAGCTGGTGCCCATTCGGGATCTGGCCAACGCCAACATGCAGGCGATCTACATGAACCGGGCTCTCTATCGCTATGTGCTGGAGACCAAGGAGGAGAGCAGAAAGCTCAATGCAGGCAACATCCTGCGTTACGAGAGTCAGCTCAACAAACTGCTCGATGCCTATCGCAAAACCTATCTGACCCAACCTGAAATCGATGCGCTGGCGCGCTTCGACCAATCCTGGGTCACCTACAAATCCTATGCCGATATCATCATGCGCACCGCGCAGTCGGACACCGGAGACAATGTCAACAACCAGAAAGCCGCCCAGATCATGGCCGAGCAAGGCCGCCCGGCCTTCGACAAGTCAGATGATCTGCTGACCGAGCTGGTCAATATCAATGATCGCCTCGCCACCCAGTCGTTGAAAGAGAGCGAAGATATCTATCAGGACAACCTGAGCCTGCTGATCCTCATCTCCAGCTCGGCCTTCGTTATCTGTCTGGTTCTGGCCATGCTGGTCACCCGCAGCATCCTTCGCCAGCTGGGGGGCGATCCCTCCTATACCGTACAGGTGGTTTCCCGTGTCGCCGCCGGGGATCTCTCGACTCCGGTCAAGCTGCGCAGCGATGACACCAGCAGCCTGCTCTTTGCCATCAAGAGCATGGCCCATCGCCTCTCCGATATTCTCAACGAGGTGGGTGCCATGTCGGAAGCCATCGGCTCGGCCTCTGAACAGGTCGCCGCCACCGCCAACTCGCTGTCGCAAACCTCCTCCGAACTGGCCTCCAGCGTCGAGCAGACCAGCGCTTCCGTCGAGGAGATGGCGGCCACCGTCAGCCAGAACGCCGACAATGCCAAGGTCACCGAGAACATCTCCACCAAGGCTGCCAGCAGTGCCACCGAAAGCGGCAAGGCGGTGGGCGAGATGGTTCACGCCATGAAGGAGATCGCCTCGCGCATCACCGTCATCAACGACATCGCCAACAAGACCGACCTGCTGGCCATTAACGCCGCCATTGAAGCGGCCCGCGCTGGTGAACACGGTAAGGGCTTTGCCACCGTGGCGGCCGAGGTACGTAAACTGGCGGAGCGCTCGCAAAATGCCGCCAAGGAGATTGGCGAGCTGGCTGGCCGTTCGGTCAGCGTCGCCGAACAGGCTGGCACCCTGCTGCGGGAGATGCTGCCGGGGATCGATCAGACTGCCACTCTAGTGCAGGAGATCGCCTCGGCATCCCGTGAACAGCGTGCCAGCGTCTCCCAGATCAATATTGCGGTGACCCAGATCAGCGATGGCATGCAGGCCTCTGCCGCTTCGGCTGAAGAGCTGAGTTCGACCTCGGAAGAGCTGAGCTCCACCGCTCTGCAGTTGCAGGAGCTGATGCAGCAGTTCACCCTGCGCGGCGGCAACAACCGTCAGCCCACCCAGTTTCATGCCGCCGGTTACAGTGCCAGACCGGTCATTCCGAAAAAGAGCACGCTGAGCCAGCACCTGCACCAAGACGACGATCTGGAGCGGGAAGTGGACGATGGCAAGTTCAGCAACTATTAGGAGCAGCCCAATGCGCACAACACATGCCCCTGATACTGTCACCTCCCACTTCCACTGCGTGACCTTCATGCTGGGAGGGGAGCTCTACGGGGTCGATATCGGCTGCATCCGCGAGATCATCGAGTTCGAGGGGATGACGCCGGTGCCCATGATGCCGCGCTTTGTCAGGGGGATCATCAACCTGCGGGGCGCCGTGGTGCCGGTCATCGACCTCTCGATCCGCTTTGGCCGGGGGCAGACCCCGATCCAGCCCACAACCTGTGTCGCGATCCTTTCACTGCCCAACAGCAATGGCGAAGAGCAGGAGATCGGCATGCTGCTCGACTCCGTCTGCGAGGTGCTGGAGATTGCCACCGACACCATAGAGCCGGCCCCGACCTTTGGCGCCCATATTCGCGGCGACTTCATCCAGGGGGTGGTCACCATCGCCCAGCAGTTCGCCATTCTGCTCGACATGCACAAGGCGCTCTCCATCGCCGAGCTGAGCGCCATGGCCGAGGCCACCACCAGCCAGCTCTTCAACAGCGAACAAGGGGGCTATTAGTGGCGGCATCCCTCACCACCCCGGATCAGGGGCCGGTGCTCACCCAAAGAGAGTTCGAACTGTTCCGGCGCTTTATCTTCACCGCCGCCGGGATCGATCTCGCCCCCTGCAAGCGGGCGCTGGTGCAATCCCGCCTCGCCAAGCGGCTGCGGGCGCTCAATCTCACCAGCTACTACGGCTATTGGGAGCGGATCAACCAGCCACAGAATGTGCAGGAACGGCAGATCGCCATCAATCTGCTCTCTACCAACGAAACCTATTTTTTCCGCGAGGCACAGCACTTCAGCTGGCTGAAACAGCATGCCGAACAACTGCACGCCAGCCGCCATCAACCACTGCGGGTCTGGTCTGCCGCCTGCTCGACCGGAGAGGAGGCCTACTCCGCCGCCATGGTGCTGGCCGAACAGCTAGGTATCAACGAGCGCTGGCGGATCTACGGCACCGACATCAACACCCGGGTGATCCCCTTTGCCCAGCGCGCCATCTATGCCGTGGAGCGGGCCCAGCATGTTCCGCCTCACCTCTGGATGCGCTATTTTCAACGGGGTCACGACGAATACGCGGGCAAGGTGCGGGTGAGGCCCGAGCTGGCTAGAAAAGTGTCATTCTCCAACCTCAACCTGCTCACCTGCAGCAACTTTATCGAGCGAGAGTTCGACGTCATTTTTCTGCGCAATGTGCTTATCTACTTCAACGAAGAGACCAAAGGCCAGGTGCTCTCCCAATTGTGTGAGCTGCTCAGGCCCGGTGGTTATCTGCTGGTCGGCCATTCGGAGATCATCCGCCAGCAGGATCTGCCACTGGTGCAGGAGGCTCCTTCACGCTATCGCTGCCAACCTCAGCTTTTCAAGGATGAAACATGACCATACGGGTATTGATCGTTGACGACTCGGCACTGGTGCGGGAAGTGCTGACCCAGATGCTGGGCAAGGCTGCCGATATCGAAGTAATGGGGGCAGCATTCGATCCCATCTTCGCCATGCAGCAGATGAAAAAGAGCTGGCCCGACGTCATCATTCTCGATATCGAGATGCCCCGCATGGATGGCCTCACCTTTCTGCGCAAGATCATGAGCGAGCGCCCGACGCCGGTCATCATCTGCTCTTCCCTGACCGAAGAGGGCGCCACCATTACCCTGGATGCCATGGCTGCCGGTGCCATCTCCATCATCACCAAGCCCGCTGTCGGCATCAAAAGCTTCCTGCAGCAATCGGCCAACGAGCTGATCCAGGAGATCCGTACCGCCGTCAACGCCAAGCTGCGCAACCTGCTGCCAGACCACCAGCAACCCGGTTTTACTCCCCCTCCCAAACGCACCGCCGATGCCATGCTCTCGCCCCCGCCGGAGCGGGTCAAATTTCGCACAACCGACCGGATCATCGCCCTTGGCACCTCCACCGGCGGCACCCAGGCCCTTGAGTATCTGCTGACCAGACTACCGGTCACCTGCCCGGGGCTCGCCATCGTGCAGCATATGCCGGGGCGCTTTACCGCCTCGTTTGCAGAGCGCTTGAACGGCCTTTCCAAGATTGAAGTCAAAGAGGCAGCCACCGGCGATCGCCTGCTGCCCGGGGTGGCGCTGATCGCCCCCGGTGGCAAGCATCTGCTGATCCAGCGCAGTGGTACCCAGTATCTGGCAGAGGTGAAAGAGGGCCCCCCCGTCTCTCGTCACTGCCCCTCGGTCGATGTGCTGTTTCGCTCGGTGGCGGTGAGTGCCGGACATAACGCCCTTGGCGTCATCATGACCGGCATGGGGGATGA
Source organism: Aeromonas sp. HMWF016 (assembly GCF_963878195.1). Classification (NCBI taxonomy): domain Bacteria; kingdom Pseudomonadati; phylum Pseudomonadota; class Gammaproteobacteria; order Aeromonadales; family Aeromonadaceae; genus Aeromonas; species Aeromonas sp. HMWF016. The sequence goes on along the minus strand of NZ_CAWNWX010000117.1, from coordinate 54,302 downwards.
TGGCGCACGCGGTATGCGCGAATTGCATGACACCGGCGCTCGCACCATCGCGCAGGATGAGGCGAGTTGTGTGGTCTTTGGCATGCCCAAGGAGGCAATCGCCCACGGCGGGATCGATGAAGTAATGTCCCTTGCCCAGATAACCCAGACGCTTGGCCGTCCCGATTGAGAGGAACCACCATGTCCCTAGAACAATGGCAGGGCCGCAGCGCCCTGGTGGTCGATGACTCCCGTACCCAGCAGTATGAGGTGACCTGTCTGCTGCAAGAGCTGGGCTTTGGCCAGATCCATCTGGCCAGCGATGGCCAGGATGCCCTCAACAAGCTGCAGCAACTGGAGCATGTCGATCTGCTGCTGACCGATCTCAACATGCCGGGAATGGATGGGGTCGAGCTCATCAGCCAGCTGGAGAAGCACACCGGCTATCAGATGTTTGTCGCCGTGATGAGCGCCGTGGATCGGGATGTGCTGGATGTTATCCACTCCATCGCCGATGCCGGCACGCTGGAGGTGATCGGCGTACTGGCCAAACCGCTCAGAGCCCAGGAGCTGCGCAACATGCTGCAGCACTGCGATCCGCGGATCCATCGGGAAAACAACAAATGGATGCAGCTCACCTTCACCAATGACGATGTCCGCCATGCTCTGGAGCAAGGCCAGCTGGTTCCCTTTTTGCAGCCCAAGATCACCATGAGCGATGCCAGCCTCTATGGCTTCGAGGCGCTGGTACGCTGGCATCACCCCGAGCATGGCACCCTGCCCCCGGTCTGTTTCGTTCATCATCTGGAAGAGGGGCCGCTGGCGCTCGATTTTTTCTACGCCTTCCTGCAAGCCACCTGCGAGGCGCTCAACAAGCTCACTCTGCAGGCCGGCCAGCTCAGCTGCTCCATCAACCTGCCGGTCTCGCTGCTGACCACCGACAAGCTGGTGGAAACCATGGTGGAGATCGTGCAGGCCCATCGCCTGCCCTGTCAGGCCATCATCATCGAAGTCACCGAAACCACCTTCATGTCCAACCTCGCCGTGTCACTCGGTACCCTCGCCCGCCTGCGGCTGCGTGGCTTCGGTGTGGCAATGGACGATTACGGTACCGGCTACTCCTCGATGAAGCAGTTATCCCGCTGCCCGTTTACCGAAATCAAGATAGACAAGGAGTTTGTTCACGATGCTCATACCAGCCCCAAGAAGCTGGCCATCCTCACCTCCGCCATTGTGATGAGCCAGAAACTGGGGCTCAAAACGGTCGCAGAGGGGGTTGAGAGCGAAGAGGATTGGCATCAACTGGCCTTGTTGGGGTGTGATTTGGCCCAGGGCTATTACATCAGTCGCCCGCTGCCGGTTGAACAGATTGCACACTGGTTCGGCGAGTGGCAGGCAAAAAACGCTATTTATCCGCAAGACCAACCCTGATTGGGAAAATAACGTAAATTTAAGGTGTCGTGTAATTTCGGCATGGAATGCAAATACATCAGCATGAGGCTCTATATGATAAATCTGATCCGTCTTGTATCGATTAAAGTGCGACTGATGCTCGCATTTCTGTTTGTCAACCTGATCCTGATCGGGGTGGGTGTATATGGCAAACAAAATACCTCGACCGTCAACGACATGTTGAATGACATGTATCTCAACATGCTGGTCCCGATCAAGGATCTTGCCAACGCCAATATGCAGGCCATTTATCATAATCGCTCGCTGTTTGATTATGTGATTGAGCCGACCAAGCCGGGCATGGATGCCATCGCCAGTAAAATGGATGGCTACGAACAGAAGATGAACGAACTGCTCAACAAATATCGTGCGACCGAGCTGACCGAGCCGGAAAAAGCGGCGCTGGCCGATTTTGATCGTGCCTGGCCCCTTTATAAAGAGGCGGCCAAAAAAGCGATGGCAGCCAGCTACGCCAATGATAACGACACAGCGGTCAAATTGATGAAGGGTGAGGCGTCTGCGGCGTTTCAGGTCGCCGATGACCTGCTCAGCAAGCTGGTGGATATCAACCAGGGGCTGGCTAAGAAAGCCTATGACGATAGCGATGTGATTGTTGCCGATATCACTACTGCGACCTACACCATCATCGCCATCTCGGTCGCCCTCTCGGTCGTGCTTGGCTGGCTGCTTAGCCAGAGCATCAACCTGCCGCTTGGCAACATCATGGAAGAATTGAAACAATTGGCCGCCGGTTATCTCACTGGCAGTGATAATCGTGACGGGCAAGACGAGATCACCCAGATGCAGCTCTCCATGGGTAACGCCCGCCGCAGCCTGCGCAACATCGTATCCACCATGCAGCATGCCGCCGAAGGGCTTAGCGCCAGCTCCTCCCAGCTGGTCGCTGCGGCACAGCAAGTCAACACCAGCTCCCAGCAACAGTCGCTGGCGACCGCCAACACGGCTGCATCGGTAGAAGAGCTGACTACCTCGGTCTCCCAGCTCTCCTCCTTTGCCAATCAGGCCAACAGCGTGGTGATGGAGTCCGGTGAAATCGCTCACGCCGGTGAGGAGCAGGTCAAGCGGGCGTCGCAGGAGGTGGTGCGCGTTACCAACGCGGTCAACGAATCTGCCAAGCAGGTGCAGGGATTGTTTGATGACATCACTCGCATCAGCCAGATCTCGGTGATGATCCAGGGGGTAGCCGATCAGACCAACCTGCTGGCACTCAACGCGGCTATCGAGGCCGCCCGGGCTGGCGACATGGGCCGCGGCTTTGCGGTCGTTGCCGATGAGGTACGTACTCTGGCAGCCCGCACCACGCAAGCCACCCAGGAGATCAACGAGATGCTCCAGTCAATCCAGCAGGGGGCAACCGGCGCGGTCAAGGGGATGAACGCCTGCTCCGACAGCATGGGCACGGTACGCGAGACTACCGACAACTCCAGCCACACCATGGCGCAGGTCGATCAGAGCTCCCGCAAGGTAGTGGGTCTTATTCAGGAGATCAGCTCCATGCTGCATGAGCAAGCGGCTGCCAGCCAGCTGATCGCCCAGTCGGTCGAGGAGATCACCCAGATGTCGCTGGAAAACGTCTCGGCCGCCGAGAGCGTCAACCACGATGCCTCCCAGCTGACCGACATCATCAAACAGCTCGACGAGGGGATCCGCTTCTTCAAGGTGTAAAACGGGCTCAAAACAGGATCAGATGCAAAGTGGCGGGCAATCCCGCCACTTTTTTATTTCAACTTCACGTTGGGCAACTCTCTGTTTCGATTCCCAAGCACGCAATCAAGCCATTCGCTAAACAACGGCGGCATCACTCTCTGGGAAAACTGAAATATAAGCAAATAACGGGGTAACGATGTGAGGAAATAGAGGCAGATAAATGGAACTGAGAATGGCGGCGACAGGGCGCCGCCTTCAGCTGACCTGACGATATTGCTCTGTCAGGACAATACGAGGGGTCATCCGGTTATTCATCACCTTGATAACGCCAAAACGGGGCAAGGTTTTGCTGGTTGTCAGTACAAAATCCTGAGTCAGGTTCATGCAGACACTCGCCTGGTCACCCGCTTCAATGACCATAAATTCCCCTCTGCCGTGGGGTGTATTCATCCAGACCAGATCGCCATTTTGTGGCGATATAACAGGGTGCTGTTCACCAAAAAACCAGCTTTGTGGCATCAGGGGTTTATAAAAACGGCTCACTGCGATGGCATTAAGCACCAACTGAACCTGATGAGGAATACTCCACGCCAGTTCTGCCGCTTTATCCATCAATTGATAATAGAGCGCCGCATCATCAACACAAAAAGGCTGGGTGGTAAATGAACTGGGTACCAATTGCCGCCCTTTATATTCGGTGGCAAATAGCATGTTATCAGACAGGTCCAACATCAGACGGTCATTCTGGGCATCATAGTGCCATTGCCAGCTATCGGTCGGTTGGATAAGCATGCGGGAGCCCTTACTTGATAATTACCAGTTGACTTTATTCCATATGCAGGAAATCAGCAACGTCAAATAAAGGGCTCCCCCATCTATTTCTTAAATATTGGTCACAATCTCTTTGACCAGACCCGGTCCTTTATAAATAAAACCGCTATAAATTTGTACCAGACTGGCACCAGCAGCCAATTTTTCCCGCGCCGCCATGGCACTATCGATACCACCGACCCCGATAATTGGCAGAGCCCCATCAAGCGCTTTGGCCAGATGACGGATCACCTCGGTGCTCTTGTGCTGCAGCGGACGACCACTCAGGCCACCTGCTTCACCGGCATGGGGCATGTCGTAAATCATCTCGCGCTCGAGGGTGGTATTGGTGGCGATGACACCATCGATGCCATTGCGAACTAGCGAAGCGGCAACCTGATCTATTTCCTCGAAGCTCAAATCTGGCGCAATTTTTACCGCCAGCGGCACATATTTTTTATATTGGGCGGCAAGTTCTTGTTGCCGGGTTTTCAGCGCGGCGAGCAATTCATCGAGCGCCTCGCCATATTGCAGCGAACGCAAACCCGGGGTGTTGGGGGATGAGATATTGACGGCGATATAACCGGCATGGTCATACACCTTGTCCATGCAGAAGAGGTAATCATCCTTGCCCTGCTCGATGGGTGTATCTTTGTTTTTGCCGATATTGATGCCAATTACCCCCTGATATTTGGCCTCTTTGACCCGCGCGACCAGATGATCAACCCCCTTGTTGTTGAATCCCATCCGGTTGATGATCCCCTCTGCCGGAATAACCCGGAACAGACGCGGTTTGTCATTGCCGCTTTGCGGTCTGGGGGTAACGGTACCGACCTCGATAAAGCCAAATCCCATGGCCCCCAATGCATCAATACACTCCCCATCTTTATCCAGACCGGCCGCCAACCCCACCGGATTGGCAAAAGAAAGCCCCATAACAGTGACGGGGCGTTTCGGCAAATTCTGGCGGAAGAAACAATCGAGTGGCGTACCGAGAAGGCGGGGCAAATATTTCATGGAGAGATCGTGAGCCTGTTCCGGATTGAGTTTGAACAGGAAATGCCTGGCGATGGGGTACAACATCTTTGCTCCTTAAAGAAAGCCCCGGCAACTGGCCGGGGCTTTGGGTGTTATGCCGCTGTTATGCCTTCAGGCAATTACAGTGATCGGCAATTCAACTGGAGCAGGTTCAACTCTCGCAAGGCCACCGAGAACTTGGCGAACTCGTGGGTACTGGTGGTCTTGAAGTCGGCCAACATATGGGTCCAACGGGACAAGAGTTGTTCATGCTCCGAAATCCAGTCGGCCAGTATGGTAGCGCATTCTCCCTGATCTTTGCACCCTTCCAGTACCACGGAAGTGAGACTGCGCTGCTGCCAGTCCAGATCTTCGCGGAAGGAGGCCCGCGCCATCGCCTGCCAGTGGTTGCCAACCGGCTGATGGTTGATCTGGTCGAGGAACCAGTGCAGATCCAGCTTGGCGCCAAGGCGGTAGTAGACATTGGCGGCACGCAGGATGTCGGTCTTGTGCTCCGCGGCAATCTGCGCCAGATCCAGAGTGGAGAAGAGGCTGCTCATATGGGCGACCTGACGGGCGATGGCCTCCGGCACCTGTTTCTCCACCAGCTTCTGCACTGCCAGCTTGTGCTCGGCCACTTCGCTCTCATCCATGACCTCATAGAGGTGCTGGCTCAGGGTTTCGAAGGCCGGGCGGAAGAAGGCGATGTTCTCGCTGATGCTCCAGCTGCGATTGCGGGCGCGCAGGAACCAGCGGGTGGCGCGGCGTACAATGCGGCGGCTGTAGAACATCAGCTCGAGCTGGGTCTCTGCCCCCACCAGGTTGTCGCACCCTTCGATGTCGCGCCACAGCCGGTTCATGCCAAACACCTCGCGGGCCATGGCAAAGCAGCAGGCCACTTCGGCGACCGAGGCTCCGGTCTCGTCCTTCATCCGGCTGGCGAAGTTGAGCCCCATGTCGTTGACCAGCATGTTGGCTACCCGGGTCGCAATGATCTCGCCACGCAGCGGATGCTGGGCCAGTGCCGCACCGAACTGCTGCTGCAGTTTGGGCGGGAAGCTGGTGACCAGCATGTTGGCCAAGAACGGCTCGTCGGTCACTTCCGGGCAG
>NZ_CAWNWX010000117.1:0-48227 GCF_963878195.1 Aeromonas sp. HMWF016 | reverse complement strand
CCGCCAGCTCGGGTCGGGTCAGTCCCTGCCCCGCCGCCATCCGCTCGGAGAGCTCTTCATCGGATGGCAGGAACTCCAAAGCGCGGTCGAGCTTGCCTTCCCGCTCCAGCCCCTGAATAAAGCGCTGCTGCTCTTTGAGTTGTTCAGAGCCGCGGAAGCTGGTGACCGAGATGGACTGGGACTGGCGATAGGCGTTGGTGATGACGATCTGCGCCACATCGTCGGTCATCTCGTAGAGCATCTGGTTGCGCTGCTTGAGGGTCATATCCCCGGCCGCCACCAACTGGTTCAGCAGGATCTTGATGTTCACCTCGTTATCGGAGCAGTCCACCCCGCCCACGTTGTCGGTAAAATCGGTATTGATGCGACCGCCCTGACTGGCGTACTCCACCCGGCCAAGCTGGGTAAAGCCAAGGTTGCCGCCTTCACCCACAATGCGGGCACGCAGATCACGGCCATTGACCCGCAGAGCATCGTTGCTGCGATCACCGACCTCGGCGTCGCTCTCGCGGGCGCTCTTCACGTAGGTGCCGATACCGCCGTTCCACAGCAGGTCGATATTCAGGCAGAGCAGCGCCTTGATCAGCTCGTTCGGCGCCATGCTGGCCTTGTCGCTGCCGAGCAGGGTCTGCATCTCGGGGGTAAGCTTGATGGACTTGGCCGAACGCAGGAAGATACCGCCCCCTGCCGAGATCAGGCTCTTGTCGTAGTCATCCCAGGTCGAGGTCGGCAGCTCGAACAGACGCTTGCGCTCGACAAAGCTCTTGGCCGAATCCGGATTGGGGTCGACGAAGATGTGCATGTGGTTGAAGGCGCCCACCAGTCGGGTGTGCTCGGAGAGCAGCATGCCGTTGCCAAACACGTCGCCGGCCATGTCGCCGATCCCGACGCAGGTAAAATCGGTGGTCTGGCAGTTGATACCCAGCTCGCGGAAGTGGCGCTTGACCGACTCCCAGGCGCCGCGCGCTGTGATGCCCATCTTCTTGTGGTCATAACCGACCGAACCGCCGGAGGCGAATGCATCGCCCAGCCAGTGGCCGTACTCCAGGCTGATTTCGTTGGCGATATCGGAGAAGGTGGCCGTCCCCTTGTCGGCAGCCACCACCAGGTAGTAGTCATCCTCGTCGTGACGCACCACATCCTTGGGCGGGATCACCTCGCCAGCGATGATGTTGTCGGTCACATCGAGCAGACCGCGGATAAACAGGCGATAACAGGCCTTGCCCTCTTCCTGAATGACGGCGCGAGGGGCACCCGCCGGCATCTGCTTGCAGTAGAAGCCACCCTTGGCCCCCACCGGCACGATGACGGTGTTCTTCACCTGCTGGGCTTTGACCAGACCCAGCACTTCAGTGCGGAAGTCTTCTTTGCGATCGGACCAACGCAGACCGCCACGAGCTACCTTGCCCCAGCGCAGGTGTACCCCTTCCACTCGGGGCGAGTAGACAAAGATCTCGAACTTGGGCAGCGGCAGCGGCATATCGGTGATGCTGGACGGCGCCAGCTTGAAGGAGATGTAGGGCTTGATGTTGCCCGCCTTGTCCTTCTGGTAGTAGTTGGTACGCAGGGTGGCGTCGATCATCTCCACATAGCGGCGGATGATGCGGTCGTCATCGAGGTTGGCAACCTGATCCAGCTTGGCGGCAAGCTCCTCGTGCAGTCTGGCCTCGGTTTCCGCATTGCGGGTCATGGCCGGATTGAGACGCTGCTCGAAAAGCCCAAACAGCAGGCCGGCGATATCGGGATAGCGGGTCAAGGTCTCTTCGATATAGGACTGGCTGAAGGAGACGCCGGTCTGGCGCATGTATTTGGCATAGGCGCGCAGCACCGAGACCTGACGGCCAGTGAGGTTGGCCCCCAGCACCAGCCGGTTGAAGCCATCATCTTCCAGCTGCTTGTTCCAGATGGCCGCGAAGGCTTCCTGGAAACGCTGCTGGCTCTGCTCCAGATCGAACGGCTGATCGCTGTGCAGCAGCATGGAGAAGTCGAGGATCCAGAACAGCTCGCCTGCCGGAGTACGCACCTGATACGGGGTCTCGCCAATGACACGCAGCCCCATGTTCTCCAGCATCGGCAACACGTCGGAGAGGTGGATAGGTTCGGTACGGTGGAACAGCTTGAGGCGTACCCGGCGATCGTTCTCCTCTTCCTGAGCGCGGTAGAACAACATGCCAAGTGGCTCGGCTTCACTCAGATTGTCCAGCGCCATGATGTCGGCCACGGCTGAGCCCGGCAGCACATCTTCCTTGTAAGCGCGGGGGAAAGCGGTGCTGAAACGACGACGCAGTTCGTTGCCGCGCGCTTCGCCATAGTGGGAGAGCAGCACGGAGTCGAGTCTGTCATCCCAGCTGCGGGCCGCTTCAATCAGGTTGTTCTGTACTTCGTTCACATCCACATCCACGTTGTTGTTGTTAACCCGCACTATGTAGTGAGTCCGCGCCAGCACTCCCTCGGTGAAGTAGACGTTGAACTCCACCTCTTCGCTGCTGCCGAAATACTGTTGCAGGATCTGCTGGGTCTTGATCCGCAGCGCGGTGTTGTAGCGCTCCTTGGTGACATAGACCATGCAGGAGAAGAAGCGACCATAGACATCGCGGCGCACAAACAGGCGCAGCATGTCCCGCTCCTGCATCTCCAGCACACCCAGACCGGTAGCCAGCAGCTCCTCTTCGCGGGCCTGGATCAGCTCGTCACGGGGGTAGGTTTCCAGCACGTTCAGCAGCGCCTTGTAGGCGTGGGAGCCCTTCTCATGGCCGGAGGAGGCCATGATGCGCTCGAGACGATGGCTGATGAGCGGGATCTGGGTCGCACTGGTGTTGTAGATGGAGGAGGCATACAGACCGATAAAGCGATCTTCCCCCACCACCTTGCCATGCTCGTCAAAGCGCTTGATGCCGATGTAATCCACATAGGCCGGGCGATGAACACGGGATTTGCTGTTGGATTTGGTGAGGATCAGCAGATCCTGACTGAGGGCGGCGTGACGGGCGCTGGCCGGCATATTGCCAAGACGCTGCCCCTCATCCTTGATGGAGTTCTTCATCAGACCGAGGCTGGAGTTCGCCTGCGGCAGGATCTCGTGATCCCCCTCCACTGCCTTGACGTCGTAGCGGCGATACCCCATCAGGGTGAAGTTATGGGCCGCTACCCATTTGAGAAACGCGATGCAGGAGTTGACCTCCTCCTTGCTCACCGGATGGTTGCGCTTGGGCAGCTCATCGATGATTTCATTGAGCTTGGCCAGCATCGGCTGCCAGTCGCCAACCGCCAGAGCAACTTCGCCAGAAACGGATTTGAGCTCGGCTGCCAACGCTTCCATCTGCGCTTCGCTGGTAAGGTGATCGATTTCGATGAGGAAGGCGGTTTCGACCGATGTCTGCCCGTCGGTATTGTCGAGATCCAGAATGGCGCTGATCTTGCCCTCTTCGCTGCGGATCAGGTGCAGCGGCTGGTGCAGCATCATGTGGGCGGTGATATTGAGACGCTTGAGCGCCATCCGGATGGAGTCCACCAGGAAGGGGGAATCCTGCAGGATCACCTCGACGATAGTATGGGGGGACTGCCAGCCATGGCGAGTCAGCTCGGGGTTGTAGACCCGGATATAGGGTTCGGTGCCGCTACGCTGATTGAGGGCATTCCAGAGGCTAAGCGCCGCGCCGTAAAGATCGCTGTCGTTGCGATCATGCATGTCGGAGCTCGCCATGTTGCCGTAAAACTTGGCCACGAAGCATTCGACCAGAGAGGCACTCTTCTTGGGCAGTTTTTGATGGATCAGGCCGAGAACGTTTTCGAGCAAAACTGAGGTAGGGGCGTCTTTCAATGCCATTTTTATATTCCTTATCGGACGACATTAACCACCGACGCAGAGGCAACCACCCTGGTTACCCGCTGGTGCAGAGTTGTTGCGAAGTGTAATGGCTTGGATCAAGGAAGGCGAGAGAAGATGCTAACGGACTGTTAAAAACAAGGTGCAGATCACGGCTTAAACTGTGAGATATTTTGCCAACAGGCAAAAAAACAGAAATTCCCACTGCCTTTGTGCCACTTTTCCGGATAGATAGTGAGCATAATCAGATAATCAGTCGGTAAACTGTTCGTTTTTTGTTAACTTATGCGTTCGAGGCTGATAAAGCGATAATCGTCCTGCGTTTTGAGACGAAAATAGCCATGTACCCCGCTGATAGCGACAAAAGGCCGGATTTTATCGATGCCAAGCTCGATGGTCAGCCCCTGTTCACTGCGCACCACCAGCCGTCTGGCGTGGCCCTGATACATCAACATCACCTCGTCACTGCTCAGCGACAGCCGAAAGGTAAATTGCTTCACGTTTACTCCCGATAGATGCCCTGTTTACCCCGCTGGCAAGCAGAGAGGGTCAAAAAACGGGGCAAAGGATGACACTCCCCTGCCCCGTCGATGTTACTGCTGCAGCGCCTTGCTCACTTTTTCGAACAGATCCCGCGCCAGCCCCTCGAGGTTGGCCAGACGGGTCAGCTCGGCGCGGATCAGCGCCTTGCGCCCCTCATCGAGCCGCTTGAACTGGATCAGCGGGGTGATGAGGCGGGAAGCCACCTGCGGGTTGACCTCGTTGAGCTCGATCAGCAGATCGGTCAGGAAGCGATAACCGCGACCATCGATGGCGTGGAACTGCACCTGGTTGTTCATGGCAAAGCTGCCGACCAGCGCACGCAGACGGTTCGGGTTGCGAATGCTGAAGGTCGGGTGAGCCATCGCCTGTTGCACCTCGCTAAGCACATCCTCCGCCGGCTTGCTACCCACCAGACGCAACCAGTTATCCAGCACCAGACCATCCCTGGCCCACTTGCCTTCGAAATCGGCCAGCAGCTCGGAGCGGCACGGCAACAGATAGCTGTTGGCTACCTGCAACGCCGCCAGAGTGTCGGTCATGTTGTCGGCGGCGGCATATTGTTGGCGCACCAGCAGGTCGGCACTGCCGGCATCGAGGGCCGCCAGATAGCCGAGCACCACGCTCTTGAGCGCGCGCTTGGCCATATCGGCATGCACCACCTGATAACCCGGCAAATGAAGGCTCTCGTAGGTCACCAGCAGCTGGGCGCCAAAGGCTTGCGCCAGCGAGGTGGTGATCTCGTTGCGCACCTGATGGATGGCATCGATATCCGCCACCTCGAACAGCTCGGCCAGGGTTGCTTCGCCCGGCAGGGTCAGGATCTCCGCCTTGAGCGCCGGATCGAGTTCGGCATCTTCCAGAATGGCGATAAAGGCTGCCAGCAGGGTTTGGGAGAGCTCAACCCCCTGTCCATGCTGCACCCGGGCTACCCCGTCGATAACCGCCTTGTTGATCAGCATCTGCGCCGCATCCCAGCGGGCAAATTCGTTGCGGGCATGACGCATCAGGAAGGCAAGCGCCTCATCGCTGTAATCAAAGTGCAGCTTGACCGGCGCGGAGAAGTCCCGCAGCAGGGAGGGAACCGGCTTGACCGGCACCTGATCGAACACGAAGGTCTGCTCTGCTTCCAGCACGTCGAGCACGTTGCCGATAGCCTTGCCCTGATACTGCAGCGCAATAACGGTGCCCTGCTCGTCATAGAGTTCGATATCGAGCGGAATGTGCAGCGGCAGCTTTTGCGGTTGATCCTGAGTCGGCGGGGTGTGCTGGCTCACATGCAGACGGTAAACCCCGCTCGCGGCATCATACTCGTCGGTCACGGTCAGCTCGGGAGTGCCGGACTGGCTGTACCAGCGGCGGAAACGGCCGAGATCCACGCCGGACGCATCCTCCATCGCCTGCACGAAATCATCGCAGGTGGCCGCCGAGCCATCGTGACGCTCGAAGTAGAGGCGCATACCCGCCTGGAAGGCGGTCTCACCCAGCAGGGTGTGCATCATGCGGATCACTTCCGACCCTTTCTCATAGACGGTCAGGGTGTAGAAGTTGTTCATCTCGATCACCACATCCGGACGGATGGGGTGCGCCATGGGGCCCGCGTCTTCGGCAAACTGCGGCCCGCGCATGGTACGCACGTTGTCGATGCGGTTGACGCCACGAGAACCCAGATCGGAGGAGAACTCCTGATCCCGGAACACCGTCAACCCCTCTTTCAGGCTGAGCTGGAACCAGTCACGGCAAGTGACGCGGTTACCGGTCCAGTTATGGAAATATTCGTGACCGATCACCCGTTCGATATCGTTGTAATCGTTGTCGGTGGCGGTCGCTGGGTTGGCCAGTACGAAACGGGAGTTGAAGATATTCAGCCCCTTGTTCTCCATGGCGCCCATGTTGAAGAAGTCCACCGCCACGATCATGTAGATGTCGAGATCATACTCGAGGCCAAAGCGCTGCTCGTCCCAGCGCATGGAGTTGATGAGGCTCTCCATGGCGAAACCGGCGCGATCCAGATTGCCTTTGTCGACGAAGATCTCGAGAGCCACCTTGCGACCGCTCTTGGTGACATAGTGGTTGCGTTCCACATCGAAATCACCGGCCACCAGGGCAAACAGGTAGCTGGGCTTGGGGAACGGATCCTGCCACTGCACGAAATGGCGGCCGTCGCCCAGATCGCCGCTATCTACCTTGTTGCCGTTGGAGAGCAGGAAGGGATATTTGGCTTTGTCGGCGGTGATGCGGGTGCTGTAGCGCGCCAGAATATCGGGGCGATCCAGATAGTAGGTAATGCGGCGGAACCCTTCCGCTTCACACTGGGTACAGTAGGCATCACCCGATTTGTAGAGCCCTTCCAGCGCAGTATTGGCGGCCGGATCCAGCAGGGTGACGATGGTCAGCACGCATTCGGCGGGCAGATTGAAGATGGTCAGGGTGCTCTCGCCCTGCTCGTAGTGTTCGCAGGGGATGCCATCGATGGCGATGCTCTCTAGCATCAGCTGCTCACCATCCAGCACCAGCGGCGCATTGTGCTCACCGTTGCGGCGGATGCGGGTAATGGCGGTAACCCGGGTCTGTGGCTCCTGCAGCTGGAAATCGAGGTCGATGGTGTCGATCCAGTAGAGCGGTGCCTGATAGTCCTGACGATATTTGGCCGTCATGGCCTGGGAGTGATCGTTCATTATTGTCTGCTTCCACGCTTGTTAAAGGCGAGAAAGAGGCTGTCACAACCAACTGGCAGGGTCAAACAATTTGCATTCAGTCATAGACGCCAAACAAACCAAACAAAAAGAAAGGGCGACCGGAGTCGCCCTTGCTCGTTATCTCAGTCAGATCAGCTGCGTTTGCCGGTTTTGGCCAGATCTGCCGTAATATTGGCCGCTTCGACCAGATATTCGTCAGGGGCCTCAAAATCGGCAGGCAGTTCATCCAGGCTCTTCACCGGCGGCTTGCCAAGGCGAGCCAGTCGCTCATTGGTACGCTTGAGCGCCTTCTCATCCTGCTTGGCCTGCTCTGCCAGACGTACCGCTTCATTGAGGGAGACTGACTTCTTGTCCTTCTCCTCCTTGTAGTCAGCAATGTCCTGCATCACGTAGGCAAACTCAGGATCCTTGGCGATGCGCGCATCGTGGGCCGACTTCAGCTTGGGCAGCAGGCTGGCAAAGTTGCCGAGCTTGTCATACTTGGCCGAAGCGATCTTGTCCCAAGGCAGCGCATTAAACTCACGGCTCTCACCCGTCTCTTCCGGTGCAACCGGTGTCGGGAAGCTGATATCCGGTGCAACCCCCTTGTTCTGGGTACTGCCACCGTTGATCCGGTAGAACTTGGCGATAGTGTACTGCACGTGACCCAGCGGCTGCTCGTAGAAGTCGTAGACCTTGGCGAGGCTGCGATGCTGCTGCACCGTCCCCTTGCCGAACGAGTTTTCACCGAGGATCAGAGCCCGGCCGTAATCCTGCATGGCTGCAGCGAAGATCTCGGACGCCGAAGCGCTGTAGCGATCGATCAGCACAGTCATGGGGCCGCCGTAATAGACGTTGCCATCATCGTCACCATTGACCGTGATACGCCCCATGTGATCACGGATCTGAACCACCGGGCCACTGCCGAAGAAGAGGCCGCTCAGGGCAGACGCCTCGGTCAGGGCACCACCACCGTTACCGCGCAAATCGATGATCAGGCCGTCGATCTTCTGCTTGTTGAGGGTAGAGAGCTCCTTGATCACATCATCATGCAGATTGACGTAGAAGCTCGGAATCTCGATGACACCGATCTTCTTGCCTTCAGCCGTGATCACCTTCGACTTGGCAGCGCGATCTTCGAGGCGCACCTTGTCGCGAGTCAGGTCAATCAGCTCGGTCTTGGCGGTTGCCCCCTTGCCACGCTGGATCTCCAGCTTGACCTTGCTCCCCTTGGGCCCCTTGATGAGCTCGACCACGTCATCAAGACGCCAGCCGATCACATCGACAATCTTGCCATCGTCCTGCCCTACCCCAGTGATCTTGTCATCGGGCTTGAGGCGGTTGGACTTGGCAGCCGGGCCGCCGGGAACCAGCGAGCGAATGACGGTGAAATCATCCTCTGCCTGCAACACGGCACCAATCCCCTCGAGCGAGAGGTTCATCTCGGTATTGAAACGATCGGCACTGCGCGGAGAGAGATAACTGGTGTGCGGTTCGATGGCACGAGCGAAGGAGTTCATGAAGAGCTGGAACACATCCTCGCTCTCGGTCTGGGACATCCGCTTGATGGCGTTGTTGTAACGCTTGCCAAGCAGCTCCTTGATCTCGGGCCACTCCTTGCCGCTGAGCTTGAGGCTCAGGGCATCAAACTTGACCCGCTGACGCCACAACTCATTGAGTTCGGCCTCATCTTTTGGCCAAGCCGCCCCTTCCCGATCAAACACATAGTTGTCGTTCTGGGTGAAATCAAAAGGAGTATCGAGCAGTTTGAGGGCGTATTCGTACCGCTCATAACGTCGCTGCTGACTCAGGTTGAACATCTCGTAGGCGGGCGCCAGACGGCCTCTTTCAAGGTCGGTGTCAAAACCGTTACGGTACTTTTCAAAACGGCTGATATCAGAGGCCAAAAACAGATTGCGGCTGTAATCCAGGTTCTCCAGATACTTGTCGAAGATCACGGAGGAGAAGGCATCATCCAGCTTGAACTGTTTGTAGTGCGAGCGGGTAAACAGATTGGTAATTCGCTTGCTGGCCGTAGCATGTTGGCTCTCTTGAGCCAACACAGGCAAATCACTCTCCTTGAGCACCGGCTCGATGGCCTGTGCAAGCCCGACAAACGCCAGGCTACAGGCAACGAGGGAAAAACGAATTACGCCATGCTTCAACATTTGTCTCCTTAGAGAACCAAGTGCTCTGATTTGACCCGCAGCATCATGCCGGTCTGCAGTTGGACCTGTACATCATCTTTGGTCACTTCCTTGATGGTGGCCGCAACCGGGGATTTACCCATGACAACGCGCACACCCTGACCCACTTTCAGCGTAGCGGCATCCACTTTTACCAGCGGAGCTTCAGCGACCGGTGCTTTCTCCTGCGCTTTCGGCTTGGCAGCTACTTCAGCTTTCTCGGTTTTGCGGGGAGCGGGACGACGGGGCTTCTTGGCCTTTTCATCCTTCTCTTTGGTATTGGTGCGACGGCTGGCAAAGACGCGCTCTTTGCTCTCTTTCAGAGCCTGCTTGGCGTGCTCGATGTGCTCTTCGGTCAGCAGTTCGCCCGGGTTACCATCCAGATCAACGCGAGCCTGACCGGCTTTTAGCCCATGCAGATAGCGCCAGCTGGAGGTGTATTGACGCAGTGCGGAACGCAGCATGGTCTTGGAGACTCTGGCATCGTCAGCAAGACGCTCGGCCAAATCCTGGAAGATGCCAATCTTGAGCGGCTTGGCCTCTCCTTCAGCAACGAAGCAGGCCGGGAATTTCTCGACCAGGTAGGCAACGATCTCTTTACTGTTCTTCAGCTTCTCAGTGTTTTCCATGTATAACCTTGGCTTTCAATAAACGCACGGGCACTTCCCGAGCACAACAAAGGCCCCATTATAGAGAGCTTGGGGCCTTTTGCGAACCATCTAGCAATGACTTAAAGCATGCTTTCCAAAATTTGCACCGTTTCTTCAAGACCAATCCGGTCTTCCTGGTCGAAACGGTTAAAAATCGGACTGTCGATATCCAGCACCCCGATGATCTCGTGACCCCGGCGCAGCGGAATCACAATTTCAGCGTTGCTGGCACCGTCACAGGCAATATGTCCCTCGAACTGGTGCACATCATCCACCAACTGGGTCTTGCCTTGGGCAACGGCCGTACCACAGACACCACGGCCAACCGGGATCCGGACACAGGCCGGCTTGCCCTGGAAGGGGCCGAGCACCAGGGTATCCCCTTGCAACAGATAAAAACCGACCCAGTTGATACCGGTCAACTCCTGATTGAGCAAGGCGGAGAGGTTGGCGAGTTTGGCGATCAGATCTGGCTCCCCTTCCAGCAGCGCCTGCGCTTGCCGGTTGAGGGTACGATAAAAGGCGTTCTTGTCACTCATGATTAAATGCACTTCACTCCCTGTAGACTGAAGGGAAGGTAACCTCTGAGACAAAAATTTCAAATATTTTTTCCAGAGTCCCCCTTCCCTACCACGACATCACGATTCCCGAGCGACTGAAAGTGCCAACTGTTGGCGTTGGCCATTGCTCCACTCAATATTGAGCAACCAGACCATCATGGGCGATGTGCAGCTTCCTACCAGCGCATTTGCCTGCCAGCCATTGCCACTTGATTCAAAATTGACAGGAATGGTGCCCATAAACATATCTCGCCCCTCGAGCCAGGCTTTGATCGGTTTAATCCCGGGCTCCCCGCCCTCCAATCGAATTATAAAATCGCGTTCAGCGCGCACAGGTAATTGTGAAATAGCAATTGCCATCGACTTTTCACCAATTAATACGTCACAACTGCTGTGGGAAAGATCACAAATTTGATCTTTTTTTGGTTCGGAATTTTGTGAGTTATCGGCTGCAAACCAGGTGCGATAGCTCACCAACGCCACCAGAACGGCCAGCACTAGCACAAGATGCGTTACTTTCTGTGCAGTCAGTCTCTCTTTCATCAAAAACACCCTGTAAAGATGTAATAAAAATGGTCTTTTTTTGATCTCGCACAAGGTAAAACAAGCGTGTAAACGAGACCGGGCGGAGCCAAATATATCACTGTTTATACTGTTATTTTACCTGTCAGTTCAGTATCATTCCCATGGAGTTTTCATTTAGCCATCTTTTACTTTTCCTTTCGTTAACAGGTGTTAACAAGTGGTTGAAGATAGCTCGATGAAGTCCGTCCGGTTTGCCGGACAAAAAACCAAACAACAGCAGCATCGGAAGCGGAATATAACGATGAGCCATACAACTAACCATCCTGAGTACAACTACACCGTTGTTCGCCAGTTTACCGTCATGACGATTGTCTGGGGAATTGTCGGCATGTCGGTTGGCGTACTGATCGCAGCCCAGCTTATCTGGCCTGCCCTTAACTTCGACACTCCGTGGCTGACCTACAGTCGTCTGCGGCCCCTCCATACCAACGCGGTGATTTTTGCCTTTGGCGTCAGCGCTCTGATGGCAACGTCGTTCTACGTTGTTCAGCGCACCTGCCAAACCCGGCTGTTTGGTGGCCCGCTGGCAACCTTCGTATTCTGGGGCTGGCAAGCGATCATCCTCTCTGCCGCCATCTCTCTACCGCTGGGTTATACCTCCGCCAAGGAGTATGCCGAGCTGGAGTGGCCGATTGATATCGCCATCACAGTGGTATGGGTCGCCTATGCCATTGTCTTCTTCGGCACCCTGATGAAGCGCACCACCTCCCACATCTATGTGGCGAACTGGTTCTTCGGCGCCTTCATTATTACCGTTGCGGTGCTGCACATCGTCAACAACATGGAAGTGCCGCTCTCCGGCATGAAGTCCTACTCCATGTACTCCGGCGCCATGGACGCCATGGTGCAATGGTGGTATGGCCACAACGCGGTAGGCTTCCTGCTGACCGCCGGCTTCCTCGGGATGATGTACTATTTCGTGCCCAAGCAAGCTGGACGTCCGGTTTACTCCTACCGTCTCTCCATCGTGCACTTCTGGGCGCTGATCTCCCTCTATATCTGGGCCGGTCCGCACCACCTGCACTACACCGCACTGCCTGACTGGGCTCAGTCGCTAGGCATGGTGATGTCCCTGATCCTGTTCGTGCCCTCTTGGGGCGGCATGATCAACGGCATCATGACCCTCTCCGGTGCGTGGCACAAACTGCGTTATGACCCCATCCTGCGCTTCCTGATCGTCTCCCTCTCTTTCTACGGCATGTCGACTTTCGAAGGCCCGATGATGGCGATCAAAACCGTCAACGCCCTCTCCCACTACACCGACTGGACCGTCGGTCACGTACACTCCGGCGCGCTGGGCTGGGTAGCCATGGTCTCCATCGGTGCGGTTTACCACCTGATCCCGAACCTGTTCGGTCAGGGCCGCATGTACAGCATCAAGCTCATCAACGTCCACTTCTGGCTGGCGACCGTGGGCACCGTGCTCTACATCGTTGCCATGTGGATTTCCGGCGTGATGCAGGGCCTGATGTGGCGTGCAGTCAACGAAGACGGCACTCTGACCTACAGCTTCGTAGAAGCGCTGCAGGCCTCCTATCCCTTCTACTTCGTGCGCTTCCTGGGTGGCTGCTTCTTCGTCACCGGTATGCTGCTGTTGGCCTACAACGCCTATCGCACCATCACTGCGCCCAAAGGTTCCCTGGAACCTGTCGCCCAGCCAGCATGATTGAAGAGGTCCAAGAATGAGCAACAATAACCGTCACGAAATATTTGAAAAAAGCGTTCCCATGCTGGTGGTCGGCATCATCTTCGCCATCAGCCTGGGGGGCCTGGTTGAAATCACCCCGCTGTTCTTCCAGAAGCAGACCACCGAGCCGGTGGAGGGCCTCAAGCCCTACACAGCACTGCAAATGGAAGGGCGCGACATCTTCATTCGCGAAGGCTGCACCAACTGCCACAGCCAGATGATCCGTCCGTTCCGTGCCGAAACCGAGCGTTACGGTCACTACTCGGTTGCCGGCGAGAGCGTGTGGGAGCACCCCTTCCTGTGGGGCTCCAAGCGTACCGGTCCGGATCTGGCCCGCGTAGGCGGTCGCTACTCCGATGCATGGCACCACGCTCACCTCATCAACCCGCGTGATGTGGTACCCGAGTCAAATATGCCTGCCTATCCCTGGCTCGACACCAATGTGCTGACCGGCGAGATGACTGGCAAAAAACTGGCGCTGTTCCGCGATCACTTCGGTGTGCCATATACCGATGCGGATATTCAGGGTGCAGGGGAAGCAGTTAAAGGCAAGACCGAGCTGGAAGCCCTCATCGCCTACCTCCAATCACTGGGTCATGCCCTGAAATAAGGAGCCTGAGATGGATTACGGCACATTTCGCGGTCTGTATACCCTGCTGTTGATGGCCATCATGATTGGCATCATCGTCTGGGCCTACAGCAAACGCCGCAAGACCTCTTTTGATGAGGCCGCCAATCTGGTGTTTGCCGATGATGAGCAAACCGGTGCTGATAAAAAGAACGCAGGAGCGAAACAAGAATGAGCACTCTGTTTAGTATTTTCGTAACCGTCATCACCCTGGGGACCATCCTTGGCTGCTTCTTGCTGCTGATGTGGTGCCTCAAGGACAAGATGGGCGTCGAAGAAGGCAAGCCGATGGGCCACTCCTTCGATGGCATCGAGGAGATCAACAACCCGTTGCCGAAGTGGTGGACCTACATGTTCCTCTTCTTCATCGTCACCGGTCTGGTCTATCTGGTCGCCTTCCCGGGTCTTGGCAACTTCAAAGGCCTGCTGGGCTGGCAAAGTTCCAACCAGGATGTACGTTCGCTGGCCGAATCCAAGACGGCAACCGAATCAGCCAAGGCTGAAGGTCGCGCCGTGGAGTACGACCGTGAGGTCGCCAAAGCTGACGAGATCTATGGTGCCAAGTTCCGTGAACTGACCTATGAGGCAGATGGCAAGACCTACCGTGCCATCACCGAAATCGCCAAGGATCCGGAAGCCCTGAAAGTGGGTCAGCGTCTGTTCCTGCAGAACTGCTCCCAGTGCCATGGCTCTGATGCCCGCGGCGGTCGCGGTTTCCCGAACCTGACCGACAGCGAATGGCAATGGGGTGGTCAGCCTGATCAAATCAAGACCACCATCATGGGCGGTCGTCAGGGGATCATGGCTGCTTGGGGTGAAATTCTGGGTAAAGACGGTGTGCAAGAGGTGGCATCCTATGTGCTGAGCCTCTCCGGTCGCAAGGTTGATCTGGTCGAAGCCAAGAAGGGCGAAGCGCGCTTCACCATCTGTGCTGCGTGCCACGGCCCCGATGCCAAGGGCGGTATCGCCGTTGGTGCACCGGACCTGACCAACAACACCTGGCTCTACGGCGGTTCCCGCGAAGTGGTGGTGCAGACCATCACCCACGGTCGCCACGGTGTGATGCCGGCCTGGAAAGACATCCTGGGTGAAGACAAGGTACACCTGCTGGCTTCCTACGTTTACAGCCTGTCCCATCAGCCTGCTAAATAAAGGTCGCTCACATAAGTCGTAACATGTGATAAACACGTGATTACACAGCAAAAAGCCTCGACTCCTCGAGGCTTTTTGTTATCTTGTGTTGCAGAAAAGCTCTCTTACTCGTTAATCATTCGTTTCACGGCAGTAGCATCATGACCCAACCTGTATTCAAACCCTGGTATCGCCAATTCTGGCCCTGGTTTATCATCGCCCTCCCCACTGCCGCCGTTGTCGGCAGCATCTCTACCGCCATCATTGCCAGCAAGGATGGGGTCAATCTGGTGGCCGAGGACTATTACAAACAAGGGAAAGAGATCAATCAGGATCTGAGCAAGTTCGATCGCTCCGAGGCCCTCAATATCCGCTTTGGGCTGGAAGTTGACGGCAACGAGCTGACCCTCAAGCCCATCAGCGGTGATATTCCCGCCGGGCAAGCCCTCTATCTCTCACTGTTTCATCCGACTTTGGCCGGTCAGGACAGCGAACACATGATCACCGCCGATGCGAGCGGCACTTATCGCCTCCACTTCGACAAGCCCCTCACCGGTAAATGGCACATCCGGGTGGATGCGTTCAACCACGAGTGGCGCCTGCAAGAGACGGTACAACTGCCCACCCATGCACCTGTCGAACTCGATCCGAAAGGACGCTAAGTCATGACCGGCTGTTTTCACTGTGGCGAGCCGGTTCCCGCCAATAGCGGCTATTCCCTCGAGATCAAGGGGATCGTCAGGCCCATGTGCTGCCCAGGCTGTCAGGCTGTGGCAGAGACCATCATGGAGTGCGGCCTTGCCAGCTATTACGATCACCGCACCGCCCCCGGCATCAAGGGCGAACTGGTGCCCGAGGAGCTCGCCGCACTCACCCACTACGATCTGGCGGAAGTGCAGCAGGAGTTTGTCACCGACAGCAGCACTGGTCGCGAGACAACGCGCGAAATTCAGCTGACGGTAGAGGGCTTGACCTGCGCCGCCTGCGCCTGGCTTATCGAGCGCCATCTGATGACGCTAAGCGGTCTGCGCTACATCAACGTCAACACCACGACCCATCGCGCCCGTATCAAATGGGATCCGGCCCAGCTCTCCCTGAGCGACATTCTCAAGGGTTTCGCCAAGATTGGCTATCGCGCCTACCCCTTCCAGACCCATCAGCAGGAAGCCCTCTACGCCAAAGAGGTGCGCAGCTACATGTTCCGGCTGGCATTGGCGGGGCTGGGGTCGATGCAGGTGATGATGTGCGCCGTCGCGCTCTACATGGATCTCTTCATCAGCGTCGAAGATGAATTCATGGTCTACTTCAAGTGGATAAGCTTGCTGCTCTCCACCCCCATCATGATCTACTCGGCCCAGCCCTTTTACATCAACGCCTGGCGCAGCCTGAAACAGGGCCATCTGTCGATGGATGTCTCGGTATCGCTGGCACTGATCGGGGCGTTTATCGCCTCCATGTGGGCCACCGTGTTCAATACCGGTGAGGTCTACTACGACTCCATCACCATGTTCGTCTTCTTTCTGCTGCTCGGCCGTTTTCTTGAGCTACGGGCCCGGCGCAAAGCCTCCGAATCAAGCTCCAACCTGGCACGGCTGGTGCCCATCATGGCGACCCTGATCGACCAGGATGGTGAGCATGAGGTGGCAGCCAAGACCCTGCAGGTCGACGATCGGGTGCGGGTACTGGCTGGAGCGACGCTGCCCGCGGATGGCGTCATCGTGACGGGAGAGGCAAGCCTCAACGAGGCGATGCTGACCGGCGAGCAGTTACCGCTGTTCAAGCAGTGCGGCGATCTGGTCTATGCCGGCACCATCAACACCGATGCGCCGCTGCAGATCCGGGTGACCCACCGCATCGAAGAGTCGCGCATCTCCCAGATCATGCGCCTGCAGGATCATGCCCTCGATGACAAACCGGCCATCGCCCAGATGGCGGACCAGCTGTCGCGCCACTTTATTCTGGTGCTGCTTATCATTGCCGCAGCGGTCTGGACCTTCTGGCACTTCCACCAACCGGAACAGGCATTCTGGATCGCGCTGGCCGTGCTGGTGGCTACCTGCCCCTGCGCACTCTCGCTTGCAACGCCGACCGCGTTGACCTCGGCGACCGCCAATCTGACCCGCAACGGCATCCTGCTGCGCCGCGGCCATGTGCTGGATATATTGACCAAGGCCAATCGGATCGTGATGGACAAGACTGGCACGCTCACCACAGGTGAGATCCGCCTGTGCGCCACCACTGTGCTCGGCACGCTGGATGCAGACCGCTGCTTGAGTATCGCCCGGGCGCTGGAGGCCCAGTCCGAGCACCCCATCGCCCGTGCTTTCAGGCTACCCGCCGATGAAGTGGCGCAGTTGCAGCAAGCAAGCGAAATCACGCCAGTCATCGGTCACGGCATCACCGGGCTGGTAGACGGCGTTCGCTATCGTATCGGCAGCGCCCGCTGGCTTGGCATGGAGAGTAACGACAATCCCGAGCATGGTCTTGCCATCTACCTTGCCGACGAACAGCGACTGCTCGCCCGTTTCGAGCTGGATGACACCTTGCGCCCGGATGCCAAAGCGTTGATCGAAGCGTTCAAGGCTGCCGGTCTGCAGACGACTATTCTGACCGGTGACAGCTCTCCCCAGGCTGACGAGATTGCCCGAACCCTTGGGGTCGACGAGCTGGTCAAGGGGGTGACGCCGGATGGCAAGCTGGCGTATCTCAAAGCCCGTGAAGCAGAGGGCGAGATCAGCATCATGGTGGGTGATGGCATCAACGATGCCCCCGTGCTGGCCGGAGCGCACGCCTCCTTTGCCATGGCGGGCGGCACTGACCTGGCCAAAAACAGCGCCGATGCCATTCTGCTGGCTGATGACCTGAGTCGTCTGCTCGATGCCAGAAGGCTCGCGCTGCGCACCCGCAAGATCATCATCGAGAACTTTACCTGGTCCATCGGTTACAACCTGCTGGTACTGCCGCTGGCAGCCTGTGGCTGGCTGCCTCCCTATCTGGCGGCTGCGGGCATGTCGCTCAGTTCACTCATCGTGGTGACCAACTCGATGCGCCTCAACAGATAAGCAAACTGCAAGAAAATAGCTGAAATAGTGGCCTGCCTCCGATGCAGGCCACATTTTTGACCGATAGCGGCTGGCCCTCCTCCCGAACGGGGTTACCATGGAGGACGCTTGCCGCGGATGAATGCCAAGGTACCTCTCATGAACATAATTTTTGTCCTGATCCCCATCGCCATTCTCTTCGTCGTCATCGCCGGCGTGGTCTTTTTCTGGGCCATTCGCTCCGAACAATTTGAAGATCTCGATCGCCAGGGTTCCAACATCCTGTTCGATGAAGATGAACCCCAACAAAAAGCGGTGAAGCCCTCCTCCCATGACTCACAACCTTGATCTGCTGGGTGCCCTGCTGGTAGGACTGGCAGGCTCGGCTCACTGCATCGGCATGTGCGGTGGCGTCTCCGCCGCCCTCTCCATGGCCATCCCGGCCGACAAACAGTACTTCAGTGGACGCCTTGGCTACCTGCTCAACTACAACCTGGGGCGGATCCTGAGCTATGTGCTGGCAGGCGCGCTGGTGGGCGGCCTGCTCGCCACCACAAGTGAACTGGGCGCAGGCAAACATGCCATCGAAGGACTGCGGCTGGTAGCCGCATTGCTGATGATCGCCCTTGGTCTCTATCTGGCCGGCTGGTGGCAGGGGATCCTGCTGCTGGAGCGCCTCGGCGCCAAACTCTGGCCCCATATCAAACCCCTTGCCGGCAAGTTTCTCCCCTTCACCTCGCCGCTGCAGGCACTCCCTTTTGGCATGGTCTGGGGCTGGCTTCCCTGCGGGCTAGTCTACTCCATGCTGACCTGGAGCGCGGCTGCCGGCTCTGCCGCTGGCGGGGCGCTGATCATGCTCTTTTTTGGCCTCGGCACCTTGCCGACCTTGTTCGCGCTGGGAGGGCTTGCCGATCGCCTCAGATACTGGTTAACCCTGCGCAGTTTGCGCCTTGGCGGTGCTCTGTTACTCATTTTGTTCGGGGTTCATACCCTGTGGGTTGGCATAGCCGCCTTTTGAAACCCTATCCAAAACGGATGAGTTGGTGGTAAACTTGTTTGATATAAATCAATTATTCGTATGAGCCTATGATCCCGGAAAAGAAACCTGGCAGACGTATCCAGAGCGGTGGCTGTGCAATTCATTGCCAGGATTGCAGCATCAGTCAGCTCTGTATCCCCTTCACCCTGAACGACAACGAGCTTGATCAGCTCGATAGCATCATCGAGCGCAAAAAGCCGATCCAGAAGGGTGAGGAGCTGTTCAAGGCCGGTGATGAGTTCAAGTCGCTCTACGCCATTCGTTCCGGGACCATCAAGTCCTACACCATCACAGAACAGGGCGATGAGCAGATCACCGCCTTCCACCTGGCTGGTGATCTGGTCGGGTTTGACGCCATCAACAAACAGGCTCACCCCTCCTTTGCTCAGGCGTTGGAAACGGCCATGGTGTGCGAGATCCCCTTTGAAGTGCTGGATGATCTCTCCGGCAAGATGCCCAAACTGCGCCAGCAGATCATGCGTCTGATGAGCAGTGAAATCATGGGCGATCAGGAGATGATTCTGCTGCTCTCCAAGAAGAATGCTGAAGAGCGCCTCGCCGCATTCCTGCACAACCTCTCGGTGCGCTTCTCCGAACGCGGTTTCTCTGCCAAGGAGTTCCGTCTGGCCATGACCCGTGGCGATATCGGCAACTATCTGGGTCTGACCGTCGAGACCATCAGCCGTCTGCTCGGCCGCTTCCAGAAGTCCGGTCTCATCAGCGTCAAAGGCAAGTACATTACCGTGCTGGATCAGGTCGCGCTGGGCATGATGGCCGGAGCTACCCGTCCGCCCTGCGGCTGATTGTTCTCCTTACAACCCCGCTTTTATTCCGCTTTCCCTGCCGGATCCTTTCCTCTGGAATGTGATCCGGTACGTTCCAGCTCCCCTCCTCCTGCGCTAAGCTGTAATGACTAAGATTCTGCCGTCATTGGACTTTTCCAAGGAGGAGAAGATGGTCAAATATCAGAATATTCTGGTAGTTATCAATCCAGAAGAGGAGCGTCAAATTGCCCTCGAACGGACCGTCAAGATCGCCGAGCTGGACGACAATGCCCGCCTGACCCTGCTGCTCACCATCTATGACTTCTCGTATGAAATGACCGCCATGCTCTCCGTCGAGGAGCGTGAAGAGATGCGTAACGGCGTTATCTCCCAGCGGCGAGAGTGGCTGGACGAGATCCTCACCCCCTACCGCTCGCAAGGGATCGCTTGCGAGGTCAAAGTGATCTGGCACAACCGCCCCTTCGAATCCGTCATTCAGGAGGTGCTGGAGCAACGCCACGATCTGGTGGTCAAGGCCACCCACCATCACAGCTTCCTGCAAACCTTCATCTTTACGCCGACCGACTGGCATCTGCTGCGCAAATGTCCCTGCCCGGTGCTGCTGGTAAAAGAGGGCCATTGGAAACGGGGCGGCAATATCATCGCCGCCATTAACTGCTCCAGCGACGATCCGGATCAGAAACTGCTCAACGAGCGGATCACCCAAGAAGGTGGCGATATCGCCGAGCTGCTCGGCTCCAGTCTCTATCTGGTCAACACCTATCCGGGAACTCCGGTCAATGTAGCCATCGAGTTGCCGGAGTTTGATCCCAACGCTTACAACGAGGCTATCCGCAAACACCACGAGACCCTGCTGCTGAGCCATGCCGACAAGTTCGGTATCGGCCATCTCTGGACCCGGGTGGCGGAAGGGTTGCCGGAAGAGGTGCTGCCTGACATGGCCGAAGAGCTGGATGCCAATCTGATGATCATGGGCTGCGTCGGCCGCACCGGTCTCTCGGCCGCCTTGCTCGGCAATACCGCCGAACATGTGATCGACCGTCTCTCCTGCGATCTGCTGATCCTCAAACCGGCCGACTACAGCTGCCCGGTCGACAGCCGTCGCAATCAATCATAAGGTGCCTGGCACCTTGCCCTCCCCCGGGACATGGCTATAATAACGCGCTTATTTGTGTCCCGGGTTTTACGAGCATGCTAGAAGAGCTGAACGCCAAAGAAAAATACAGTTTCAACAAACTGCAAAAGCGCCTGCGGCGCAACGTAGGTCAGGCCATTGCCGACTTCAACATGATTGAAGAGGGCGACAAGGTCATGGTCTGCCTCTCCGGCGGCAAGGACAGCTTCGGTATGCTCGACATACTGATGAGCCTCAAAGCCAGTGCCCCCATCCATTTCGATCTGGTTGCCGTCAACCTAGATCAGAAGCAGCCCGGCTTCCCCGAGCACGTGCTGCCCGAGTATCTGGACTCCCTCGGCATCGAGTACAAGATTGTCGAAGAGGATACCTACTCCATCGTCAAGGAGAAGGTACCGGAAGGCAAAACCACCTGCTCCCTCTGCTCACGGCTACGCCGCGGTATTCTCTACCGCACCGCCCAGGAGCTGGGTTGCACCAAGATTGCCCTTGGCCACCACCGCGACGACATCCTCGAGACCCTGTTCCTCAACATGTTCTACGGTGGCAAGCTCAAGTCCATGCCGCCCAAGCTGGTGAGCGACGATGGCAAGAACGTGGTGATCCGCCCGCTGGCCTACTGCAAAGAGAAGGATCTGATCCGCTACGCCGACGTCAAAGCCTTCCCCATCATTCCGTGCAACCTGTGCGGCTCGCAGGAGAACCTGCAGCGTCAGGCCATCAAGCAGATGATGCAGGATTGGGATCGCCGCTTCCCGGGTCGTATCGAGACCATGTTCACAGCCATTCAGGACGTGATCCCGAGCCATCTGCTCGACCACAAGCTGTTTGACTTCAAGAGCATCAACCGCGACTCCGGCATCATCGATGGCGGTGACAAGGCCTTTGATCCGCCCGAGATGCCAAAAGCGCCGCTGCTGGACATCGACGAGATGGACATGCTGGATGTGATTGAAGTGCGCTAAGCCGCTCTCACAGGGCAAACGCCACACAATAAAAAAGGAGCGATTATCGCTCCTTTTTTGCTTTCTCGATCTGCCTGTTGCCAACGTGACAGCGCCGTTGGCATCACCCCTTGTGCAGCCAGGGGGTCAACCGCAACACCTCGCCCTGCAGACGCAAGGTACCAGCCGCAAATGCACTCAGCTGCGCATTGCTCAAGAGCAACTGGCCATCCTGCCACGCAACAGGCTCCTGCCGGGCCCCATCGACAAGGTAGGCAGTCCCTTGCGGCTCAACCAGTGCGATCCGGATACCCTCCATCTTCGGCAAGAAGTACTTGCCGACCATACCCGCCATCTTGTCCAGCAACTGCTGCATCTGCTGCTGACGCTTGGCAAGCTCTGCCAGTGGCATGTCGGGAACAGCCGGTGCATCGGCCATCACCTGCACCGTCATATCGCAGGTCGCGTGCGGCTCTTTCAGGGTGACCGCAACCACCGCCTTGTCGAGATTGAGGTCGTCATCGAACGGCAGACGCAGTTCGCTGTCGATCGTCACCTCCCCCTTCACATCCTTGTCCTGCGTCGAGACCCGGGCTGAGTCGAGCGCACAGCGCTTGCCATTTTGCGGATCGGTCAGATAAAACCCCAGTCTGGCATGGCCAAACTCGCCCTTGGCGAAGGTCTTCATCTGGCTGTAGAAGGCGCCATATTGCAGCTCCAGCACAGGTTGCTCGGCCATCGCCACTGTCGGCAGCAACAGACTGGCCAGCAGGGTACGGCGTACGGTAGAGATCACTCCATATCGACAGATCATTCAGCGTCCTTTTGCATCATGCATTGAAATGGTTGGGTCCTTCAGCCACCTCGTTAACCTCTACCGCCACCCCGCAGAGATCCCGATAGAGGATCCCCTTGCAGTTGAAGTAGAGCGGTGCCACCCAGATAAGACCCAATCCCATCGGGATCAGGGCCACAAAGAAGAGCGCAGCCATCACGCCGTGAAACAGCACCAGGCTCGGCCAGCCGCGCAGGAAGATCTTGAGAGAGACCACAATGGCCTGCGGCGGCGTCATGCCGCGCTCCAGCACCAGTGGCACGGTAAAGAGCAGCCCCATGCCGATCAGTGCGGAAGGAATAAACGAGAACATCACCGGCAACCCAATCAGTTCGAACAGCGGGCCAAACAGGCTGGTGAGCAGACTGCCGAGCAGACTCAGCATGCCGAGGCGCACAAAATGGCGGAAGAAGTCGAACACCTGGTTTGCCCGGGCGCGTACTCCGACTGACTGCTGCAAACCGAGCATGTCGAGGGCACTGGTCATGGGGGCCATGATGACGGTGATCAGCAGGCTGAGGATCATGGCCACATTCATCTGGCTGTCATCGCCGATATAGGGCACCAGCACCATGTTGCTGAGCAGGATCCAGATCGCCGTGACGCCGACAATCGCCAGCAGCAGGCCAAATCCGGTACGGCGGGTCTGTTGCCACCCCTCTTGAATGACCCCTTTCAGGTCCAGGCGATAACCCTTGTTCAAAGATTGCTCGAGCGAGCCGCCAATACGCATTCTGTTACTCAATTGACTATCCAATATCGAAAACGACCAAATCAGGTGGCACATTATAGCGACTTGGCCTGCTATTCGTAGTCGTTTTTCCTGACCACTTGCGGCCAAAAAGCCTTTAATTTCATGGATTGGCTGCATAGAATGCGGCCCTCTTTCAACATGATGGCCACTGGCTGGGGTGAGACTGGCGGATGATGAACAATCCACAGGTAATTGTCGCGCTGAACAAGATCAGCAAACTTTATGACGGCAAGGCGATATTGAGCGACCTTGACCTTGAGATCTATGACGGTGAGTTTCTTACCCTGCTGGGCCCCTCCGGCTGCGGCAAGACCACCTTGCTGCGCCTGCTGGCGGGGCTCGAATCGGTCGATGGTGGCACCATCCATCTGGCCGGTGACGAGATCACCCATATCCCCGCCGAACACAGGCACATCAACACCGTGTTCCAGAGCTATGCGCTCTTCCCCCATATGACAGTGTTTGAAAACGTCGCTTTTGGCCTCGAGATGCAGAAAGTACCGGCCGGCGAGATCCGCCAGCGGGTCGAGGAGACCCTCGCCATGGTGCAGCTCACCGAGCTGGCCAACCGCCGCCCGGATCAGCTCTCCGGCGGTCAGCAGCAACGGGTCGCCATCGCCCGCGCCGTGGTCAACAAGCCCCGCCTGCTGCTGCTCGATGAATCCCTTTCGGCGCTCGATTACAAGCTGCGCAAACAGATGCAGAGCGAGCTCAAGGCGCTGCAGCGTCGTCTTGGCATTACCTTTGTCTTTGTCACCCATGACCAGGAAGAGGCGCTCACCATGTCTGACCGCATCCTGGTGATGGAAGGCGGCAAGATCATCCAGCGCGGCACCCCGCGCGATATCTACGAATCGCCAGCCAACCTGTTCGTGGCCCGCTTTATCGGCGAGATCAACGTGATGGATGGCAAGCTGATCAGCCAGCGCGAACCCGGTATCTGGCAAGCGGAGGTAGAGGGGCGAGAATGCCTGCTCCATACCGCCTTGCCGTTCCAGCCAGACGACAAGGTGCTGGTGCTGCTGCGCCCGGAAGATCTGCGCATTCTCGATCAGGATGACGATCAAAGTGGCGCGCTGCGGGGCAATATCCGCGAGCGCAACTACAAGGGGGCGACGCTGGATTCGGTGATCGAGCTCGAAAGTGGCAAACAGCTGCTTATCTCCGAGTTCTTCGACGAGGATGACCCCGATTTTGACTACCGTCTGGGTCAGGAGGTGGCGATCCACTGGGTCGACAGCTGGGAGGTGGTGCTGCCCTATGAGCCTCACTAATCTGCGGGTACCGCACAGCTTTGCCCACAACGGCTTTCGCAACACGGCCATCGCGCTGATCCTGGGCTGGCTGACACTGTTTGTCTTCCTGCCCAACCTGATGATCATCGGCGTGAGCTTCCTGAGCCGTGACGAGTCCGAGCTTATCGCGCCGCTCTTTACCCTGAGCAACTATGGCCGCCTGCTGGACCCCCTCTATTTCGAGGTGCTGCTCCACTCCCTCTGGCTGGCGCTGCTCGCTACCACCATCTGCCTGCTGGTGGGTTATCCCTTTGCCTGGCTGCTGGCCCATCTGCCAACGCGCATCCGCCCGCTGCTGCTGTTTCTGGTGGTGGTGCCGTTCTGGACCAACTCACTGATCCGCACCTATGCGCTGAAAGTGCTGCTCGGCACCCGGGGGCTGATCAATGGCTGGCTGCTGGATCTGGGGCTTATCGAGCGGCCGCTGCAGATGATGTATACCGAGGTGGCCGTCATCATCGGGCTGGTCTATGTGCTGCTCCCCTTTATGGTGTTGCCGCTCTACTCCAGCATCGAGAAGCTGGATGGTCGTTTGCTGGAGGCGGCGCGAGATCTTGGCGCCAACGGCTTGCAGCGGCTGGTACGGATCATCTTGCCCCTCACCCTGCCCGGCATCATCGCCGGTTGTCTGCTGGTGTTCCTGCCCGCCATGGGGATGTTCTATGTCTCCGACTTGCTGGGGGGCGCCAAGCACCTGCTGATTGGCAACCTGATCAAGACCCAGTTCCTCAACAGCCGTGACTGGCCCTTTGGCGCGGCCATCAGCGTGATGCTGACGGTGCTGATGGCGCTGTTGGTCTACTGCTACTGGCGGGCAGGCAAGCTACTCAGCAAGAAGGGGGAGCTGGCATGATGCGCGCACTGAAAACTCTGTTCCTGCTGCTGGTGTTTGGCTATCTCTATGTGCCCATCGGGGTGCTGATCGCCAACTCCTTCAACCTGTCGAAATATGGCATCGACTGGCGCGGCTTTACCCTGGGCTGGTATGAGAAGCTGTTTGCCAGCGCCAGCCTGATGCAGGCGGCCCAGCACTCCCTGACCATCGCCGCCCTCACCGCCACCGCAGCCACCCTGATCGGCACCCTCACCGCCGTGGCACTGTTTCGCTACCGTTTTCGCGGCAAGCAGTACGTGAGCGGCATGCTGTTCGTGGTGATGATGTCCCCCGATATCGTGATGGCCATTTCGCTGCTGACCCTGTTTGTGGTGACCGGCATTGCGCTGGGCTTCTGGTCGCTGCTGATCGCCCACATCACCTTCTGCCTGCCGTTCGTGGTGATCACCGTCTACTCGCGGCTGTGCGGTTTTGATGTGCGGATGCTGGAAGCTGCGCGGGATCTGGGGGCTGGCGAGTGGATCATCCTGCGCCGCATCATACTGCCGCTGGCGCTGCCGGCTGTGATGGCGGGCTGGCTGCTCTCCTTTACCCTGTCGCTGGACGACGTGGTGGTGAGCTCCTTTGTTACCGGCCCGGCCTACGAGATCCTGCCGCTCAAGATCTACTCCATGGTCAAGGTGGGCGTCTCCCCCGAGGTCAATGCCCTGGCCACCCTGATGCTGGTCGCCTCCCTCGGGATGGTGCTGCTGGCACAACTGTTACTGCGCAAACGGCAGGGTTGACCCTGCCCGTTTCGTCCCCGCCATCTTTGGCGAACTCTGTCACGGTGGGCCGCAAGGCCCCATAACCCCAAGGAGTTGTTGATGACAATCCAACACAAGGCCGGCGCCCTGCTGGCAGCCGCCCTCACCCTCACCACCCCGCTGCTGAGCCAGAGCGCTCACGCGGCCGATGACAAGGTGGTCTACTTCTACAACTGGTCGGAATATGTGCCGGATGGCCTGCTGGAGCAGTTCCAGCAAGAGACCGGCATCAAGGTGATCTACTCCACCTACGAATCCAACGAGACCCTCTACGCCAAGCTGAAAACCCATGGCGACGGCTATGACGTGGTGGTGCCCAGCACCTACTTCATCTCGAAAATGGCCAAAGAGGGAATGCTGCAGCCGCTGGATCGCGCCCAGCTGCCCAACTTCAAGCACCTCGACCCTACCCTGCTCAACCACGAGTACGACCCGGACAACCGCTACTCCATCCCCTATATCTGGGGCGCAACCGGGATCGGCACCAACACCGACATCATCGAGCAACCCGTTACCAGCTGGAAACAGCTCTGGGCGCCGGAGTGGAAAGAGAGCCTGCTGCTGATGGACGATGCCCGCGAGGTGTTCCATATCGCGCTGGTGCAGCTGGGCTACAGCCCCAACACCCAGGACAAGGCGCAAATTGCCGAAGCGTTCGAATACCTGAAAAAGCTGATGCCCAACGTCAAGGCGTTCAACTCCGACAACCCGGCCGACCCCTTTATCGCCGGTGAGGTCAATATCGGCATGCTGTGGAACGGCTCGGCCTACGGCGCCCAGCGCGAATACCCCTCCATCCAGATGACCTACCCCGAAGAAGGTGCCGTGCTCTGGATGGACAACCTCGCCATCCCGGCCAAGGCCAAGCATGTGAAGGAAGCCCACGCCCTGATCAACTTCCTGATGCGCCCCGATGTGGCCGCCAAGGTGGCCGAGGCGATTGGCTACCCCACCCCGGTCAAGGATGCCATTCCCCTGCTCACCCCGGCGTTTCGCAATAACCCCATGGTCTTCCCGAGCGACGAGATCAAGCGTAAAGGCGAGTTCCAGTCCGATGTGGGAGATGCCTCCCGCCTTTACGAGCAGTACTTCCTGCAGTTGAAAGCCATGGTGGCCAAGGCCGGTTAAGTCGGCGGTTAATCAGCCCTGACGGGGTTAATGGATTAAGGGGGCAATCACCCCCTTTTATAAAAAGGCTTGTTGGAGCACAGATTCTCACGCAATTTGACACCATTCAATTGACTTTAATGTGTGATGCTGTTCGAATCCCTCCATCAATATATGATGGAGCATGCACAATGGCTGAGGGGCTTGTTACTTTTTTCAAATATAAACGGCTTGGGTTTTATCAGAGAGGGACTGAATATTGTGAGCCATTAAGCATGGCCAATATGCTATCCAACCTTCATTCTTGGTTCAATACCAGAACATCATTAGCGGATACTCTATTATGGGACGATGAAACACCTGGTTATCAGCTTAGGAAAAAAGTATATTTAAAATCAATTCAACATAACAATGAAACAGGTGATTACATCCTAATACTATGGCGTGCTGTCGGTAATGGTAATGGGGTGTATGGCATACGTTCAAACGCAGCATTAAATGACAATGCATTATATAATGCAAATGATGCTGGCAATGGCGATGACATCATATGGGGTGAGCCATCTTATTATTGGTTCATTCCTAGACACAATATTTTTGCCTCAATTAAATTTCCAAGCTCCATTGCTGATACGAAACTAATGAATTCTTTTCTTAAAGACTTCATGTGGTTACATAGTACATTGCGTCCAAAATTCAGAGAAACAAAAGAAAATAGCAAAGGTGGAATGTATACATCTGTCCATTTTCGTTCTGAGTCAGGCGAAAACCTGTGGTTTAGCATTGAGTCAGAACAGTTTACGAAGCTAACAAATCAAGCTGATTTAGGGCAGATAGCCTCTGAAATAACACATTTTGTTCGACGTGAGGTAATCAGTGCTAGAGAAATGCAAAGCTCTGGATGGCGCCGGTTATGTGGCTCACTCCCATTTATCTCAAATGAAATAACACGCGATACAAGACGGATTGAAATAATCGTAGATGCTTCACCAACTGCTGATGAATTAAGAGGTATGCTAGATACATACCATGAAGAATTTAGTCACGTTGGTGATGACTGGTCTAACTTGGGATTCAAAAAGGATGGTGTTGGTGGTATCTGCTGGCTGGACAAGTTTGTAGTTAAAAATACACTACTCGTCAGTGAGTTAGGTGAGCAAAATGAAGACTCTGGCCATTATACTACTCAACGTCTCTTTAATGCATTGCATCTTACTCGTGATAGACTGCTCTCGCCCTTTAGTGGGGGGCATGTAGTTTCCAGTCCAGTCGCTGAGAGCATTATTTAGTATTGTGGTGAATAATTATGAGTTCGACCATAGTTAACAAAAAAAGAATGACTGCCATACACTTAGGTGTGGCTATTTTAATCATATTAATTAGCTTATGTTACCGAACCACCTTAAATATGGTGGATATTGAGCCTTTAATATCTATTCTTCAAAATACCTCCGCAATGATTTTTACCATCATGGGCATCTGGATTGCCTTTGTATATCCAAATGCAATTCTCAGCATAATTCAGACACAGAACGTAGAGTCTATTTTTTCTGATGATGATGAACGTCGAATCATATTAATGGTTGGAGTGGTTGCAGTATCTGCATTAGTTATGTGCTGCCTGCTTATTGGCACTGCCATCACCCCTTTTATAACCCATGGATTTATATATAAGAATTATCCCGACGCGGTTCACTTCCTTGGAATATTTTTTATTCTACTACTGACGTATGTTCAATTACTTGCCATTTACGTTGTGATTGCTTCAAACGTAGATTTCATTATGAACATAAGAAACCTCAGGAATAAAAGACGGCTGCATGAAAGATTTAATCGAAAATTGGAAACAGATGAAGAGTCTTCCAATAAAGACTAACTACATAAAGAAAACTATCGGGGTGCGATTGCACCCCAGCCCTTTCGGTACCACAGTAACCTCTCTGACATGATCTAACCTATCGCACTCTCATACTTTTACCGAGGGCTTAATGTATAGATAACAACAAAACTGCCAAAGCCGATTAATTCTGCGCTTTTTCATTACCCCTTAGGGGTGTAGATTGGTTGTGGGGGCAAGCGTTGCCCCCTCTCTTTTTTCATGACCCCTCGAGGTATCACGGAAAACATGTTTTCCGCCGATATCGCGGGTGGCCTGAGCCAATCAGGAGTATTCATGTCCGATCTGACCCTCTATTTCGCTCCCGGCACCTGTGCCATGGCCGTGCAGATTGCCCTGCTGGAAGCGAATGCCCCGTTCCAACCCCGTCTCGTCAACCTCGCCGCAGGGGAGCAACGTGACCCTGCGTATCTTGCCATCAACCCCAAAGGGCGGGTGCCTGCCCTGATCACCGAGCAGGGCACCCTGACCGAGACCCCGGCCCTGCTGCTCTATGTGGCGCAGCGCTTCCCCGCAGCCAAACTGGCACCGCTGGACAACCCGTTCCTGCTGGCCCGCATGCAGGAGGTCAACAGTTTCCTCGCCTCCACCGTGCATGTCTCCCACGCCCACGGTCGCCGTGGCAGCCGCTGGGCCGATGACGAACAGGCCATTGCCGCCATGCAGCAGAAAGTCGCCAGCAATATGCGCGATGGCTTTGCCCAGATTGAGCAGCACTATCTGGCCGGTCCCTGGGTACTGGGCGAGCAGTTCAGCGTGGCGGACATCTATCTGTTCGTGGTCGCGGGCTGGCTGAAAAGCGATGGCGTCGAGATCAGTGAATTCCCCAAAGTGGCCGATCATTATCGGCGTATGCTGACCCGTCCGGCGGTCAACAAAGCCCTCTCCAACTAAGTAAAAAATCAATAGACAGGGTGCCGAGGCTCTGCTGGCACCTTTCTTTCTTTCTCCTCCCCCGCCTTTGAGATCGTTTTCACATTTCCGTGGTTTTGCCATGGCTCTTCCATCCTAAAAAGCCTATCTTTGCGCCATAACGCAACCGGTTGCGTAACCGGTTGCCTGATAAGAAACTGCGATGGCGAAAGCCTGATGAGGTGCTGTATGAAACGAGGCGTACTGCTCAATGCTCCCCTGAGTGCTCTGATAGCACAGATGGGTCACACCGACGAGATCACCGTCTGCGATGCGGGCTTGCCCATTCCGGCAGGGCCGGAGCGGATCGATCTGGCGCTGATGGCGGGGACGCCCTGTCTTGAAACCGTACTGACCGCCCTGCTCACCGATCTGGTGGTGGAGAAGGTGATCATGGCGAGCGAGATCAAGCAGATCAGCCCCGCCACCCATCAGGCGCTGGTCGATCAGCTTGAGGCCCACGCAGCCGCGCAGGGCAAGCCCATCGCCATCGAATACTGCCTGCATGAGGAGTTCAAAACCCGCTCCCGCCAGAGCAAGGCGATCGTGCGCAGCGGCGAGGTGACTCCCTACGCCAACCTGATCCTCTGCGCCGGTGTGGCGTTTTAAGCCTCTTCAAGGAAGCTGCAAATGAGCACAACCTCCCCCCTCTCACCCATTCTGGAGCTGACCGGGATCGTCAAGACCTTCCCCGGTGTGCGCGCCCTCGACGAAGCGGGTCTGCGGGTCTATCCGGGCCAGGTGATGGCCCTGCTCGGTGAAAATGGCGCCGGCAAATCCACCCTGATGAAGGTGCTGACCGGTATCTATCAGGCCGATGCGGGCAGCGTCAGCTACCGCGGTCAACCGGTTCACTTCAAGGGGCCGCGCGACTCTCAGGATCAGGGGATCAGCATCATCCATCAGGAGCTGAACCTGCTGCCGGAGTTGTCGATTGCCGCCAACATCTTCCTCGGCCGCGAACCGCGCACCCGTTTTGGCAGCATCGACCACAAACAGCTGCGCGAGCGGGCAAGTGGCCTGTTGGCGCGACTTGGCGTCAAGCATGGCCCGGATACCCGACTCGGGGATCTCTCCATCGGCGAACAACAGATGGTGGAGATTGCCAAGGCGCTGTCGTTCGATGCCAGCGTCATCATCATGGATGAACCCACCGATGCGCTGACCGATACCGAGACCGAGCAGCTGTTCAAGGTTGTCCGCGAGCTGCGTGAGCAGGGTTGCGGCATCGTCTATATCTCCCACCGCCTCAAGGAGATCTTCGAGATCTGCGACCGGGTCACTGTGCTGCGCGATGGCAAGTGGATCGGCGAGAAGGCGGTGAGCGATCTGGATGAAGACAGGATCATCGAGATGATGGTAGGTCGCCGACTGGAAGAGCAGTACCCGCGTCTTGAGCGCGAGCTCGGCCCCGTCAGCCTGCAGGTGAAAGATCTGGCCGGTCCCGGCGTGCGCGGGGTGAGCTTCTCCCTGCGTCAGGGGGAAATTCTGGGCTTCAGCGGCCTGATGGGCTCCGGCCGCACCGAGCTGATGAAGCTTATCTATGGCGCCAGTCCCATCAGCGCCGGTGAAGTAGCTGTGGACGGTCATGCTCTGGTGCCCAAAAGCCCGGCCGATGGTCTGGCCGCAGGCATCGCCTATATCTCCGAAGATCGCAAAGGCGACGGGCTGGTGCTGGAGCTGTCGGTGCGCGAAAACATGAGTCTGTGCGCCCTCGACGAGTTCATCAGCAACGGCAAGATTGACGGCAAGGCCGAGCGGCAGGCGGTGAGCGACTATGTGCGCCTGTTCAACATCAAGACCCCGAGTCAGGATCAGCTGATAAAGCTGCTCTCCGGCGGCAACCAGCAGAAGGTGGCCATCGCCAAGGGACTGCTGACAAGGCCAAAAGTGCTGATCCTCGACGAGCCGACCCGCGGCGTCGACGTGGGGGCGAAAAAGGAAATTTATCAGCTGATCAACCAGTTCAAGAAGGAGGGGATGAGCATCATTCTGGTCTCCTCCGAGATGCCGGAAGTGCTCGGCATGAGTGATCGCATCATGGTGATGCACGAAGGGCGCATCAGCGCAGAGTTCAACACCCGCGATGCCAATCAGGAGAAGCTGATGGCGGCGGCAGTCGGTAAACAGTGGCAAGCAGAGCAAGAGGCATCCCAATGACAACCCAAACCCTTTCCCGCCGTGGCGTCATGAGCAAGGCGTGGTGGATCGAGAACAAATCCCTGGTCGCGCTGCTGGTCCTGATTGGTGTGGTCTCCTTTTTGAGCCCCAACTTCTTCACCGCCGACAACCTGCTCAACATCCTGCGCCAAACCTCGGTCAACGCCATCATGGCGGTCGGTATGACGCTGGTTATCCTCACCGCCGGTATCGATCTGTCGGTCGGCTCGGTACTGGCCCTGTGCGGCGCGCTGGCCGCGACCATGGTCGCCATGGAGCTGCCCATCTGGCTGGTGGTGCCTCTCACTCTGGGTGCCGGTGCCCTGCTGGGCGGCGTCAGCGGTCTCATCATTGCCAAGGGCAAGGTTCAGGCATTTATCGCCACCCTGGTCACCATGACCGCCCTGCGCGGTATCACCATGGTCTATACCGAGGGGCGCCCCATCTCTACCGGTTTCAGTGACGGCGCCGATCACTTCGCCTGGCTCGGTACCGGTTACCTGTTCGGTCTGCCGGTGCCCATCTGGCTGATGGCCATCGTCTTCCTGCTCGCCTGGTTCATGCTCAACCACACCCGCCTCGGTCGCTACATCTACGCGCTGGGCGGTAACGAGTCTGCCACTCGCCTCTCCGGTATCAATGTGGATCGGGTGAAGCTGGCGGTGTATGGTCTGTGCGGCGCGCTCTCGGCGCTGGCAGGGCTTATCGTTACCTCTCGTCTCTCCTCTGCCCAGCCGACGGCGGGCATGGGTTACGAGCTGGATGCCATCGCCGCCGTGGTGCTGGGTGGTACCAGCCTGATGGGCGGCAAGGGCCGTATCATGGGTACCCTGATAGGTGCATTGATCATCGGCTTCCTGAATAACGCCCTCAACCTGCTCGACGTATCCTCCTATTACCAGATGATCGCCAAGGCCAGCGTGATCTTGCTTGCCGTGATGATCGATAACAAAAGCAATCGTTGATAAGACAAGCCACACACAAGGAATGAAATGATGAAAAA
Organism: Aeromonas sp. HMWF016; assembly: GCF_963878195.1. NCBI lineage: Bacteria > Pseudomonadati > Pseudomonadota > Gammaproteobacteria > Aeromonadales > Aeromonadaceae > Aeromonas > Aeromonas sp. HMWF016. The sequence goes on along the minus strand of NZ_CAWNWX010000117.1, from coordinate 15,208 downwards.
GCTCAATACCCTGCTCGCTGCCGCCATCATGTCCGTGCTGGGCACCGCCCAGGCCGCCGATCAAACCCTGGCCATGGTGGTCTCCACCCTCAATAACCCCTTCTTCGTCACCATGAAAGAGGGTGCCGAAGCCAAAGCCAAAGAGCTTGGCTACGAGCTGGTGGTACTGGACTCCCAGAATGACCCGGCCAAAGAGCTCTCCAACATGGAAGATCTCACCGTGCGCAAGGTCGGCGCCATCCTGATCAACCCCACCGACTCCGAAGCGGTCGGCAACGCCATCCGTCTGGCCAACCGCGCCAGCATTCCGGTACTGACTCTGGACCGCGGCGCCGCGCAGGGTGAGGTCAAGGCCCACATTGCCTCCGACAACGTGGCAGGCGGCAAGCTGGCCGGTGACTTTATCACCGAGAAACTGGGCACCGGTGCCAAGGTGATCCAGCTGGAAGGGATTGCCGGTACCTCCGCCGCCCGCGACCGTGGCGAAGGTTTTGCCCTTGCCGTGGCGGCCAACAAGCTGCAGGTGCTGGCTTCCCAGCCTGCCGACTTTGACCGCACCAAGGGTCTGAACGTCATGGAAAACCTGCTGGCTGCCCACCCGACCGTACAGGCTGTGTTCGCCCAGAACGACGAGATGGCGCTGGGTGCCATCCGCGCGGTGCAGGCTGCCGGTAAAGAGGTGATGATCGTCGGCTTCGACGGCACTGACGATGGCAAAGCCGCCGTTGCCAAGGGTAAACTGGCCGCCACCGTGGCCCAGCAACCTGCCCTGATCGGTGCCATCGGCGTCGAGACTGCCGACAAGGTGCTCAAGGGCCAGCCGGTCGAGAAATCCATTCCGGTACCGCTGCAAGTAGTCAGCAAGTAAGTTCTCGAGGGGAGGTTCGCCTCCCCTTTTCCCCTCAATTGCGGTGCCTCCCGGCTTGAGCTCACTCAGTCATTGTGTTCAAGCCAAGATGCATCAGGAGTAGTCAACATGAATCGTCTCGTCGTTCTGGGCAGTGTCAATGCAGACCACGTGCTGCGCGTTCCCCACTTTCCTCGCCCGGGTGAAACCCTGACCGGCCACAGCTATCAGGTAGTGCCCGGTGGCAAGGGGGCTAATCAGGCAGTCGCTGCCGCCCGCCTCGGCGCCCCCGTCTCCTTTATCGCACGCATCGGTGATGACGCCATCGGCCACCAGATGAAAACCGGCTTTGCCAAAGATGGTATCGACGTCAGCGCTGTCGAACTCGATCCCAAGCTCCCGACCGGTATCGCCATCATCTATGTGAGCGATGAGGGGGAGAACAGCATCGGCATCTCAGCCGAAGCGAACGGTGCCATCACCCCTGCCGTGGTGAAAAACCACGAAGCCATGATCGCCGACGCCCACACCCTGTTGTTGCAACTGGAAGTGCCGCTCGAGAGCGTCCATGAAGCTGCGCGTTTGGCCCGTGCCCACGGCACCCGGGTGGTGCTCAACCCCGCCCCCGCCCGTCCGCTCTCGAGCGAGCTGCTGACACTGGTGGACCTTATCACCCCCAACCAGACCGAAGCGGAGCTGTTGACCGGCGTCAAAGTCACCGACGAAGCGAGCGCCCGCGAGGCGGCCGCCCACTTCCACCAGATGGGCATTGCGGACGTGATGATCACCCTGGGCTCCCAGGGCGTCTATTGCAGCAACGCACAGCAGCAACAGCTGATCCCGGGCTTTCGGGTCAAGGCGGTGGATACCACTGCCGCGGGCGATACCTTCAACGGCGCCCTGCTGGCCGCCGAGCTGGCCGGTGCCGATTTCCACAGCGCGGTGCGCTTTGCCCATGGGGCGGCGGCACTCTCCGTCACCCGGTTCGGTGCCCAGAGCTCCATCCCGAGCAAGCAGGAGGTCGACACCTTCCTGCTTGAGCAGACTGCGCAGGGGCACTGATGGCCAATATCAAGGAGGTGGCGGCGCTGGCGGGTGTCTCTACCACCACCGTCTCCCACGTCATCAACGAGACCCGCTTTGTGGCCGAGGAGACCCGCGAGCGGGTCTTTGCGGCCATGCGTGAGCTCAACTATGCCCCGAGTCTGGTTGCCCGCAGCCTCAAGGTGAAGGAAACCAACAGTATCGGCATGCTGGTCACCACCTCCAGCAACCCTTTCTTTGCCGAGGTAGTGCGCGGAGTGGAGCGCTACTGCTTCGAACAGGGCTACAACCTGATGCTGGGCAATACCGAGGGTCAGGCCGAGACGGCCCTCTCCTACCTCAAGATGATGCTGCGCAAGCGGGTAGATGGCCTGCTGATCATGTGCAGCGAGGGTCAGCAAGAGGTGTTCAACCAGCTCGACTGGCTCAAGAGCCTGCCGGTGGTAGTGATGGATTGGGGGCTGGTCAGCGAGGATGTGGATCTTATCGCCGACAACTCCTTCCACGGCGGTTATCTCGCAACCCGCCATCTGATTGAGCTGGGCCACACCGCCATCGGTTGCATCACAGGGCCCCACAGCCGCGCCCCCGCCAACCAGCGCCAAGCTGGCTTTGAGCAGGCGTTGCAGGAGGCAGGTCTCACGCTCAATCAAGAGTGGATCCAGGAGGGTGATTTTGACTGCGCCAGCGGCCATCAGGCGATGACTCGTCTGCTGGCATTGCCCGAGCGCCCCACCGCCCTCTTTGTCTGCAACGACATGATGGCGATGGGAGCCATCAGTGCCGCCCATCAGGCGGGGCTGGTGATCCCGCGGGATATCTCCATCGTCGGCTATGACAATGTGGCGCTGGCCGAATTCATGTCGCCGCCGCTCACTACCGTCAACCAGCCCAAAGAGGAGCTGGGGCGCCTCGCCGTCACCCGCCTGTTGGCTCGCATCAACGGCGAGGCTGTTGCAGACCACCTGATCACGGTTGACCCGGATTTAGTGATCAGGCAATCCTGCGCCCCCTGGCCGCCGAAGCAAAAGTAGATAACAACAAAAAAGGCGACTCACAGTCGCCTTTCTCTTTGCCGCCGCCTCTAGCGGTCGCGCATCTCCATCCAGTTGTGCCCCTCGATCTGTCTGGGCTGATGGATGCCACACACTTCAAGCAACTCATCCACGTAGGCCGGCACCAGCAGGGAGGCTGGCCCGTAGCGTTTTTCATCGAACTGGCTGCCCACCTCGCTCGGCTCGAGATTGAGCTCTATGGTGTGAGCACCATTCAACCCCGCCTCGTGCACAAAACCGGCCGCCGGATAGACAGCCCCCGAGGTGCCGATGGAGATAAAGAGATCACACTGGGCCAGCGCGCTGTAGATGCGATCAAGCCCGATCGGCATCTCGCCAAACCAGACCACATGGGGGCGCAGCGGCTGGGGGAACTGACAGCAGGAGCAGAGCTCCTCCTGATGAAGATCGCCACGCCACTCGATCACCTGACCAGACTCGGGACAGCGGGCCTTGAGTAGCTCGCCATGCATGTGGATCAGGTTCTTGCTCCCTGCGCTCTCGTGCAGGTTGTCGATATTCTGGGTCACCAGGGTCACGGTGCCGGGGAAAAGACGCTCGAGGCGAGCCAGCGCATAGTGGGCGGGATTGGGATGTACCTGAGGTTGCTGGAGCTGTTTGCGGCGGGAGTTGTAAAAGCGCTGCACCAGTTCCGGATCTCTGGCATACCCTTCCGGCGTTGCCACATCCTCGACGCGGTGTTCCTCCCACAAACCGTCGCAGGCGCGGAAGGTCTTGATCCCCGACTCGGCAGAGATCCCCGCTCCGGTGAGGATCACGATATTTTTGATTGTCTGCCCCATAACATGCTCCGTCTCTCCCTGCGCAGTAGATGTGACCTTAGCACAGGGTAAAAAGTGGCTCTATTCGCCCTTGGTCTTAGTCATGGCGTGGACAACCTCTGCTGGCAGCCACTCGTCCAGCACGCTCAAATCGAGGCGCGCAAAGACCATCTCGCGACCGGTCACCAGAGTCAGCGGCAGCCCCAACCGCTTTAGCATCAGCAACATGGGGCGATTCTGGGCCAGCACTTCGGCCGTCCACTCGGCAATCCCCCCGGCTCTGGCGAGCAGGGCCAGCGCCAGCAAGATCCGTCGCCCCGCCCCGCGGTGCTGAAAGTGATCCGCTACGATGCAGGAAAATTCAGCCCGATCAGGATGAAGGCGGCGACGAATGGATTGGGCCTGTGCCAGCGGACGTCCCGCCATATCCGTAAGCAACAGGGCAATCTGCTGCTCCGGGTTGTAGTCGAGAAAGTGTGATACCAGCTCTGGCGAGGGGGTTCTCTTGGCCCGCATGAAACGCAGATAGATGCTCTGGGCGCTGAGATCCTCATAGGCAGCCAGCATCTGCGCCGGCTCGACCCCGAGCTGCTCGCGCAGCAGACAGGCTTCCCCGGAGAGATTCATCGCAACCGGCAGGGCCGAGCGGGCCACCGGATAAGGCCACCCCTCCAGCCCTTTAGCCAGACGCTCCCGCTGCATGGGCCAGCAGAGATAGCGGGGCATGGGCTACCAACGCCCCGCGATACCGCGCTCTTGCCACATCTCGACATCAAGCAGGTTGTAGGGGTCATCCAGATAGATGTCGACTCCGAGTTCCCGCACCCGCGCCATAAAGCGGCCAAGCAGCGAATCGGCACTCAACGACTCGATATCGGAGAGCATCCCCTGCCCCAGCAACAAGGATTGCAGCGGCAGCCGCTCCAGCAGATCGAACGGCAGATGCTGGTTGTTGTCGAGCAGTAGCGCCAGCTTGCTCCCCGCCAGACTGGCCTGCAGCACCAGCGCAAAACGATCCGGATTGCTGAGCAGGTGATCACGGCGATGGATAAGCAGCGTCAGCTCGGACGGGGTTCGCGACTGCTCCGCCAGCCACTCCTTGAGCCGCTCCCAACGAGGGGGCAAGCCGCTTACGGCCAGCCAGACCGGTGCTGAAGTGGTGGGGCTAGAGAGCAAGCCAAGTTGCCCCAGTACCTGACCCTGCCAGGTCGTGATGGTGCGGCGCTGACCGCTCAGTCGACGCTGGCGCAGCGGGCCAAGATAGAGACCGCGCAGCAACCTGAGCAGTTCATCGCAATCGAGCGGTTTGGCCAGTGCCGCCAGAATATTGAAGCCGGCATCGTGCAGCAGGCGACGAGCACCATCGATCAGGGTCTGCTCATGGGCGGAGAGCAAAATGATCGGCAGCCCGTCTGACTGCAACTGTGGCTGGCCCATCAGCAGGCTGATGGCATCCTGATCCACCAGGCTGAGATCGCAGATGAGCAGACGAGTGCTCCCCTCACCCAACGCAGTAAGGCAGGCTTGCTCATCCTGCACCCAGTGACAGGTCAGCCCCAGTCCGGCGATGGTTTGCTGCAACTGCATCCCCTGAAACGGGTGATCTTCCAGCAGCAGGATCCGGCTGGCGGCAAGCCAGTTGCTCCACGCCTTATAGCTTGAGAGCAAACCTCCCTGCCAATCCTCTTCGATGGCGTAGATACCGTTATGCAGCTGGAGCTGGGGAAAATAATCCGCCGTACGGTGCGAGTCGGGATCATAGAGTGCGATGGCTCCTGCCGAGAAGAGCCCCTCCCACTGCCAACAGGCATCAGGCTGGGTGCGGTGCAGCGCCACATAATTTGGCAGCATCGCCTGCTTGGCCATCTCGTAAGAGGCGCAATCGAGAGCATAGAGCGCAATAGGACGAAAACCGGCCAACCCGGGATCTTCCGAGTTAAGCAGCGCCAGCAGTTCTTCATCAGTGATGATCATCTTCAGCCCTCTTGGTCAAATGCTGGCTGACCCCATCCAGCGCCCGGGTTAACCTGACAGTCAATTCGCTGTGCTTCGATTGCTGCCACTCGTCAATGACAGTGACGATGGCGGTTGCTCCTACCATTCTGGCGGCCCCTTTCAATTTGTGTAAAGCGGCATTAACCCCTTGCTCATCCTTATTTGCCAGACACTGCTCCAGAGCAGCCAGATCGGCTCTGGTTGTATCCAGATAGAGCTGGGCCAGCTCTTTTGAGAGCAGCGATGAAGCAGTTGCAGGCTCGGCAATCCTCCCCTCTTTCTTGCCAAGCTGGTGCAGCATGGCGGCCAGCTCCCTTAACGCGACAGGCTTGTCGAGATGCCCGTTGCAACCGCACGATTGCAGTTCTATAGCCGCCTGTTCACTGAGATCTGCAGTAATCACATAGGCAGGCAGATTGCGCCAGCGAGGCGAGCCACGCAGCTTGCGGCAGAGATCGGCGCCATTCATAACCGGCATCTGCAGATCGGTCAACACCAGATCCACCTCATGATCGGCCAGTACATCGAGTGCCAGCTGGCCATTGGCAGCGGTCAGCACCTCGGCCCCCAGCTGTCCCAGCTGTAGCTTGATCAGCTCCCGATTGACATCGTGATCTTCTACCAGCAGCACCCGCATGCCAAGACCGGGGCGGGCTGCCGAAGAGGGCTCTGCGACATCCAGCCTGGGTTGCAACAGATTGATGACGGTACCGGGCACCCAGGGCTCCCCCAGCCACTCCCAGTAATAGAATCCCTTCTCGTCGACCTGAGCCTGCAACCTGTCGTGTGCCGTGCCAGATACCGTGACCCCGAATCTTGCCAACCAGGGAGCGAGTTGCTTCACCTCATCGGGAGGCAGTGAGAGCGCCAGCTCTCGCACCTTGGGCTGCCAATGATGCGCCTGTTTGAGCAGTTTGAGGGGCAACTCGCAGAAGAAGCGGCTGCCGCCTCCCGTTCTGGGTTCGACATCTATGAGCCCCCCCATCTGCTCGATAAGCTGCTTGCAGATGGCGAGCCCGAGGCCGGTCCCCGGCGCCCTCAGCTGCCCCGCCACCGCGAACTGTTCAAACGGCATGAAGAGCGTTGGCCGCATCTCGTCGGTAATCCCCGGCCCCTGATCGTCCACGCCAAAACGAAGAGTCGAGCCCATACTCTCGGCCCACAGCACCACCTCACCACGATGGCTGAACTTGATGGCATTGGAGAGCAGGTTGTGCAGAACCTGCTGGATGCGATGGGGATCAAGGGTCTGCAAGGCGGGCATCGCCGGATCAAGCTGCAAACGCAATTGCAGCTGCTTGGCTCTGGCCTTGGTCCAGTGCACCGCCGCCACGTGTTCGCACAGCTCGGTGAAATCGGTCGGCTGGGGCGAGAGCGACAAGGTGCTGTTCTCATTGCGGCTGAAATCGAGCACATCGTTGAGCAGGCCGAGCAACTCGTCCCCGGCCTGACGGATCCGGGCCAACGCCGAGCCCTGCTCCTGGGAGAGCGGGGTGCTGGCGAGCCACTCCAGCAGGCCGAGAATAGCGTTCATCGGAGTGCGGATCTCGTGGCTGATGGCCGCCAGAAAACGTCCCTTGGCCTGCACCGCCTGCTGTGCCTCTTCATGAGAGAGTTGCAGCGCCTGCTCCTGTTCAACCCGCGCCGTCACATCCTGCATGACCGCATAGATGCGCCACCCTTGTGGCTGGCTGCGACCACGCCCGCAGAGCTGCAACCAGCGCGGACCCTGCTCGGGATGGTGATAGCGCAGGGTACAGACGAAGGGCTTGCCCTCATGCAGCATGGAGAACATGGTACTGCGCGCCAGTTGCAAATCTTCACGCTCCAGCAGGTCAAGCACCCGAGCCGGTTCACGGCGGATCTGCTGGCTGGCCAGCCCCAACAACTCGTAACAGCCACGGCTGATGAACTCGATGGTGCCCACGCTCTCCTGAACCAGAAGGAATTGCAGCACCACCCCGGGCACGGTATTGGTCAATGCACGCAGCCGCCGCTCAGCCTGACGCAGGATGCGGGCCTGCTGGCGCAGGGCGCTGATATCGGACAAGGCGATAAGATCGGTCGCTGGCGCCTGCTTCTCCAGCCGCAGCGGATGCTGGACATAGGCAAACACCTGCTCGCCAAGGCTCAACTCCCCTTCGCTCTTTTGTGATTGCACCTCGGGCAGCAGCAGCTCCGCGCCATAACGCAGTGAAAGCCGGTGTCCCTGCTTGTTGGATTTGATCACCCTTCCCTGCTCGTTGCGCAAATAGACGGGAACAGGAAGGGCCTGAAACATGGTTTCGCGCAGCTCACTTTCGATTGCCAGCGCTTTTTCTGCCGCCAGCCGCTGAGCGACCTCACGGGCCAGCTGCTGGCGCGAGCGCCAGATCACCCCGATCACGATGCCACTGATCAGCAGCGCCAGCGCGATGGAACCAAACCAGGCACCATAACTGACTCCGGATTGCTGCATCACCACCAGACGGCGCCAACGCTGGTTGAGTTCATCGATCTGGGTATTGGTCAAGGCCATCAGGTTTCTGTCTATCACGCCGGCCAGCTCGGTCTGATCCTTGCGAATGGCAAAGCCGAGTCCGAATCTGTCATCCAGCTCCTTGATCTGAAGCCCTTCCAGCTGATGGGTGCGCTGGGGATATTGCAACTGGTACAGCTCGCTCAGCATGGCGTCAGCCTTGCCTTGCTGCAGCAGCGCGATGCCCTGGCTCAGGTCATCGGTGCGGACCCATTCCTGATCACCCAACTGCGCCAACAGAGAGGGATCGTAGAGTGATTCCGGTACCAGGATCCGCTGTTTGCCCAGCTGGGAGAATTTGTCTGCGCTGATGGTACGCTTGCTGATCAGGGCAAAGCGGTTGATGGAGATCATCCGGCTGAAAGTAAAGTCATCGGCGAGCTCGGGAGACTCCGGCAAACCTGCCATCATGTCGGCCTCACCGCTACGCAGTTTCTCTATCGCCTCGGCCTTGGTGGCTGCCGGCACCAGCATATATTTGAGGCCACTCTCCTGAGTTACCCAGTTCAGGATATCTACGCTCCACCCTTTTGCTTCCCCTTGGTCGTTGATGCCGCTGTAGGGCATCAACTGCGGGTTCATAACCAGACGCACAACCCGCCTTCTGCCAGAAAGCCAGGCCTGTTCGGCGTCATTGAAATGGAGCCGGTTGATATAGAGCGCTCCCTGATCCATGTAGCGGCTCAGGTCGGTATAGAGGGTACCAGCGGGCATATAGCGAATGAGGGTATCGACAAACTTGGCCAGCTCGGGATCGTTGCGCATCATCAGGCGATAGCTGACCACCCGCTCATCACCCAGCAGACGGCGCAGACGCAGGCCATCGGCAGGATACTCGCGCATCAGGTAGCGCAGCTGGAGATAGTCCCCCAGATAGGCGGTGTCCTTCTCCCCCTCAAGAGCTGAGTAGATACTCTCCCCTCTCCTCAGGGTTCTGAGCTCAGCCCCCGGATGCAATTCACGCAAAATTGCGCGGGTATCTGTGGCGGAAGAGACCAGAAACGTTGCCTGATGAAGATCGCCCCGATAGAGAATGGCGGCATCCGTCTCCATCATGGGACGGCTTACCAGCAGGCCGCTCTCCTCTCTACCCAAGGTTCCGATATGGGGGATGATGTCGCATGCACCACGCAGCAAGGCGGCGCGGGCAGCCTGCCAATCGGCCATCTCGGAGAGCTTCAGTGGCACAGGCAACATATCAGCAAGACGGAGCAGGCGATCTTTTAGCAAGCCACCATCAGGGGTGACATAGGGCGGGGGAAGTGCAGCCGGGTAGCACACCTTGAGCTCTTTGATGGAGCGAAGGTAGGCCTGAGTTGCCGGATCGAGGGGAAGCATCATGGCCTGCAGTGGCATGGCCAGCATTGCTCCCAACAGTAACAGGGATCTTTTTATCATCGATAAGTAAAAGCCAGGCATTTGCCTGGCTTTTTATCACTCGTTGGGTTCAACATTTTCTACCCTGGCCTTGAGTTTCTGGCCAGGCCGGAAGGTCACCACGCGGCGGGCACTGATAGGAATATCTTCGCCTGTCTTGGGGTTACGTCCGGGACGCTGATTCTTCTCACGAAGGTCAAAGTTACCGAAGCCTGAGATTTTGACTTGTTCACCACGCTCAAGCGCTTGTCTGATCTCTTCAAAGAAGGCTTCCACCATATCTTTGGCTTCACGCTTGCTCATCCCGAGCTGGGTGAACAGGTGCTCTGCAATGTCGGCTTTGGTAAGCGCCATAGATCAATCCCTCAAGGATGCATTCAACTCTTCACCAAGGGCCCGCACGACATTGTCTACGGTCTCGGCAATCTCTTTCTCCTCCAGGGTGCGCTGGGTATCTTGCAGAACAAGACTGATGGCCAGGCTCTTCTTGTCCTCGGCCATACCAGCACCCTGGTATACGTCAAACAAGTTTATTCCAACTACCTGATTTCCGCCAACTTTTTTAATTACTGCCAGAACATCCCCTGCCAGAACCTGACGATCAACCACCACGGCGATGTCACGACGGTTAGCCGGGAACTTGGATACTTCGGCAGCAACCGGCACTTTGGCCGGGGTCAGCTTGTCCAGCTCCAGTTCGAACATGACGGCGCGGCTCTTCAGACCCAACTTCTTCTCGAGGCTCGGGTGGATCACGCCAATGTGGCCCATCACCACGCCATTGCGCAGAATGGCAGCGCTCTGACCCGGATGCAGGGCACTGTGCTCGGCACGCTCGAAGGTAAAGGTGGCCCCTTCGGCGGTCAGATCCAGCACCGCTTCAAGATCCCCTTTCAAATCAAAGAAGTCGGCGGCGCGGGTTTTGATGTCCCAATGCTCGTCGCTCTGGTTGCCGGTGATGATACCGGCCAGCATCGGCTCCTGACGGATGCCGTTCTCGGCATTTTCGTCCTTGATGAAGCGCAGACCCTGCTCGAACAGACGCACCCGCGGCTGCTGACGGTTCTGGTTGTAAACCACGGCCTGCACCAGACCCGGGAACAGAGAGACACGCATGGCGGACATCTCGACCGAAATCGGGTTAGGCAGCACGATGGCATCGCTCTGCGGGAACAGGGTTTGCTGGGTCTTGGGATCGACGAAGCTATAGGTGATCGCTTCCTGGAAGCCGCGATCAACCAGCAGGTCACGCACGCGCTTCAAGGTCACCTGCCCTTCTGCCTGCTCTACCATCGCCAGAGATGCGGCGGGTTTCAGATTCGGGATGTTGTTGTAGCCGTAGATGCGGGCCACTTCCTCGATGAGGTCTTCCTCGATGGCGATGTCGAAACGCCAGGAGGGCGCCAGCGCAGTCCAACCGTCAGCATCCACAGTGACCTGCATGCCGAGGCGAGTCAGGATCTCGACCACCTGAGCATCTGCCACGCTGATACCGATCACCTTGTCGAGCTTGGTGCGACGCAGCTTGATGGGTGCCGCTTTCGGCAGATGGGCGTCGGATTTGACTTCGATGACCGGGCCGGCTTCGCCGCCGCAGATATCTAGCAGCAGACGAGTGGCACGATCCATCACCTTGGCTTGCAGCTCGGGGTCCACCCCACGCTCAAAGCGGTGGGAGGAGTCGGTGTGCAGACCGTAGGCACGGGCACGACCGGTGATGGAGAGCGGTGCGAAGAAGGCGCACTCCAGCAGGATGTCGGTGGTGGTCTCGGACACACCGGTGCGATCGCCGCCGAAGATACCGGCCATGCAGGCAGGGCCTTTGGCATCGGCAATCACCAGGGTGGTCTCTTTAAGCTTCACTTCGTTGCCGTCAAGGAGGGTCATCGGCTCATCCGCATGGGCACGGCGCACCACCAGTTCCCCTTCCAGCGTTGCCAGATCGAAGGCGTGCATCGGCTGACCGTATTCCAGCAGCAGGTAGTTGGTGATGTCGACGATGGCATCGATGGAACGAATGCCGCCACGACGCAGCTTCTCTTGCATCCAGAGCGGGCTCTGAGCCTGCAGGTTCAACCCCTTGATGACGCGGCCCAAATAACGGGGGCAATCGGCGGTTGCTTCAACCCGGATCGGGAAGGTAGCGTCGATAGTGGCAACAGCAGGCGCCCAGGTCGGCTCGACCACGTCAACGCTGTTGAGCACGCCGATTTCACGGGCCAGACCCGCGATGCCGAGGCAATCGGCACGGTTCGGGGTCAGATCCACGTCGATGCTGACATCGTTGAGCGCGAGGTATTCGCGGATATCGGTGCCGATAGGCGCATCCAGCGGCAGCTCGATGATGCCATCGGCTTCGACGTCGATACCCAGCTCGCTGAAGGAGCAGAGCATGCCGTGGGACGGCTGGCCACGCAGCTTGGCTTTCTTGATGGTGAAATCACCCGGCAGGGTCGCCCCTACTTTGGCCACGCACACTTTCAAGCCCTGACGGCAGTTCGGCGCGCCGCAGACGATGTCCAGCAGCTCGGCCTCGCCCACGTTGACCTTGGTCACCCGCAGTTTGTCGGCGTCCGGATGCTGGGCGCACTCGACCACTTCACCCACCACCACATTGTTGAACTGGCCAGCCACCGCTTCCACGGCGTCCACTTCCAGACCGGCCATGGTGATCTGCTCGGCCAGTGCATTGTCACTCAACTCGGTGCGGACCCACTCCATCACCCAGGATTTACTGAATTTCATGTTCTCTCGCCCTTACTTGAACTGCTTGAGGAAGCGCAGGTCGTTTTCGAAGAAGGCACGCAGGTCGTTGACCCCGTAGCGCAGCATGGTCAGGCGCTCAACGCCCATGCCGAAGGCAAAGCCGGAGTATTTTTCCGGATCGATACCGACCGAACGCAGCACGTTCGGGTGCACCATGCCGCAGCCCAGCACTTCCAGCCACTTGCCGTTCTTGCCCATCACGTCGACTTCAGCGCTCGGCTCGGTGAACGGGAAATAGGAAGGACGGAAGCGAATGGTCAAGTCTTCCTCGAAGTAGTTGCGCAGGAAGTCGTGCAGGATCCCTTTCAGCTCGGTGAAGCTGGCATGTTCGTCAACCAGCAGACCTTCAACCTGATGGAACATCGGGGTGTGGGTCATGTCATAGTCGTTACGATAGACGCGGCCCGGCGCGATGATGCGGATCGGCGGCTGCTGATGTTCCATGGTGCGGATCTGCACACCGGAGGTGTGGGTACGCAGCATCAGATCAGGATTGAAGTAGAAGGTATCGTGATCGGTACGCGCCGGATGGTGAGCCGGAATATTCAGCGCATCGAAGTTGTGGAAACCATCTTCAATCTCGGGACCACGGGCAACCTTGAAGCCCATCTCGCCAAACAGGCGTTCGATACGCTCAATGGTGCGAGTCACCGGGTGCAGACCGCCATTCTCGATGCGGCGGCCCGGCAGGCTGACGTCGATGGTCTCAGCAGCCAGCTTCTGGTTCAGCACGGCGACTTCGAGGGCTTCACGACGCTCGTTCAACGCATCCTGAACCTGCTGTTTGGCCTGGTTGATCACGGCACCTGCCGCAGGACGCTCTTCAGCAGACAGGGCTCCCAAGCCCTTCATCTGCTCGGTAAAAAAGCCTTTTTTACCCAGATATTTGACCCGGATCTCGTCGAGGGTCGCGATATCGCTCACGCCCTCAATTTCGGCTCTGGCTTGGCCGACTACTTCTTCAAGCTGTTGCATGTCTTCCTCGTCACCACTCCCGGTACAGGAGCCTTTAGGCTAAATAAGGTCAAGAGGGGAATAATACAAAAAAAGCCCCTTCGCTGACCATAGTTAAGGTTCCCTTTTCTCCCTAGAAATCATTTTGTTATATCAAGTGAGTCTCGAGTTACCCCTACCCTTGTTTAAAATAGTGCTATCAACACCAAGTTTGTTGGCATACAAATGTATTTAGAAGACCCTATGAAGTCGTGTCGTATAGGCCAATCCGACCTTATGAGCATGAGCGTGGAAGCCAATGGATCACCGTCAAACACAATGAAATACAGAGGCTCCACATACCAGGTAGAGGTCCCACTACCCTCCACGTTAACGACATCTGGTCTGCTGTCTTTTACCACGGCTCTGACGCTGGCGCGGGCCACTGTTGATGTTTCCATAGGACGAACCAGGGTGATAGATACTATACAACCTGACAGTTAACTCAATAATCACTTATAAATGGCATCAATCCCCCCTCCCCTGTTTGGCTACGCCAATACAATCACGGGAAAGACCTGCTATAAACCACAAAATATCAACGTTGATTGATCTGTCGGAGACGCAATGAGATCTACCTCCAATAAAAAGAGATGATGCAGATTACTCAACATCATCTCTTGTATTATTTTATTTAAAATAACAAAACTCGTTAATAACACTCGTTATATACGAGTAAAATAAATCATGCATCTTTTGTCAAAAGATATTTGATCAACCGAGTGAACTGCTCTTGTGAGTTGATAGACTCAATCTTTATCATATACTTGCCGTTGACAATAAAGGTCGGTGTGCTACGAATATTATATTTCTCTGTGTTACGATCGAACTGGCTCCCCATGGATGAAACTGCAAACCTATCAACAGTATTATAAAATGCCTCTACCTGCACGCCATTCTCTACAAAGAGATGTTTAATATCATCACGATTTTGTGGAGCTTGGCGCTGTACCTGGATTTTATTAAAGAGTGATGGAGTTAACTTACTTTCAACATTAAACAGGGTCGCAGTTGCATAAACCAGTAGCATCTTCTGTGCCATATCGCGCCCAAAAAAAGCTACCGGATTCTTCTTGATAGCAACCTCTTTCGGAAGGTCATATTGTAATTGCTCAACGATAGGTTCAAATTTCGCACATGGCGGGCAGTAGTAAGAGAAAAACTCAAATACCTCTGGTTGAGCAGTAGCTGTTTGCTTGAGGACATCATAGTTGACCCCCTCTTTGAACTCTGGGGCCCATTAGCGCGGGGAAGCATAAAGATAGCAGCAAGGATCAAAAGAATTTTTTTTCATAACACTTCCAGTTGATGGTCAGACAAAAATTTAATTATAGGGATTTCGACCTTGCTAAAAGCTGCACAAACATCAGCGCTTGGTACAAGAATGCTATTGCATGCCAGGATAATAGACTATTAATTTAAAAATAAAACTATCCTTATTACAGTCTAAATAGATAATCTGTTCTTACCTCAATATTATTTTATTTAAAACTTCCAACCTAAATATAATACTAATCTCCCACAGACTCTGGACTTGCAAACCTAGTAGTAATTAAAAAATATAAAGAATAGTTTTAGGTAAAATTATATAACCAGAATAGGTACCAAGATGAACATTGATGGAAAATCGCAAAGGTAGCGTAACTATAGGTTTCGAAAAATTATTACGTTAGATAGATCAGATGAAACTTGATTTGTAACTTTGAATTAAGAATATCAATCTTAATTTAGCTCACTAAAGAATATATATAAATACTGAAATTAAATATTACACCAACAAAAAAGGAGGCCTGAGCCTCCTTTATTTTTTATAACAGAGCTGGATTAGACC